>CAZEOC010000048.1:0-14572 GCA_964513525.1 uncultured Saprospiraceae bacterium
AATCCATATTGAATAATCCATCTTGTTCTCCCCAAAGTATATAAGCTTTCATTTTTAAATTTGGTAACTCTTCATCTAAGTAATATTTATTATTACCAATTGCATCCGCAAATAATTCTTGATACACAGGTTGATTCTGTTTTTGTAAACCATCTAATACAAAACCAGGGATTTTCATATCAGGATTTACGATAGCTTTCATTTTTCTTAATACATCAGCTCTATCCTCAGGAAGTAATAACCTTTGATCTACTTCCCAATCAATTCCTGCACTATTAATAACAATCAATTTATGAACTCTTTCTGGATGATCCAAAGCAAACCTAAACGCAATTCCGCCTCCCATTGAGCTACCAATTATGGTAATTGGTTCATTTTCGGATATAGATAATAAGAAAGCAGTCATTACTTCATTTACACGTTCTAATGTATTAGGTGTGATTTGGGGCGTTCCTCCGTGTCCAGGTAAATGTGGAATGAAAACTTGAAATGTTTTACTTAGCATTGGCGCTATGCTTAACCAATTGCCAGAATGTACCATGAAACCATGTATTAAAGCAATTTTCTTACCCTTTCCTTTTTCAAAATAATTTGTATTCCCAACTGCTGATTCAAAGTCCTTATATTTAAAACCGTTTAATTTTAAAAGACTCTGTTGAATCCACCGAATTGTTTCGATGGGTTTAATAGAAAAGATAAGCATAATACTTATTGTAATAACTGCAATAATAGTTGAAATAATAATGATAGTCATTTTAATATTTTGTAGTTGGTAATGATATAAATATATGCAATGTATCATTAATTGATACTAATTACATGGAATATTGACCTAAAGTTAAGTAACAACATATCCTTTATTCGGTTTATATGTAGTTGTATTTCTATTAATCAAGTCACAAAAATATTTTTTTTTGTATAAAATACACTTGCATCTTTAAATTAATCAATTTCTAAACTGATTAATCCAATTTTATTTTTCTCAATTAGTTCCAATGACATAAAAAAAGTACCATTTTAGTATTGAAACTATGTCCCAAAATTGGAAATTAAGAAATCGCTATTTTTGTTGTGACATGTTAAAATTAATTTGTTAGATAAAAAAAATGCTAAATTGAAGAGTTTTAGTTGTTTTTTATTCTTTTTGTGGATTAATAATCTTCAAAAAAATGATTAGTAAGAAAAATATTCTACAATTTATATTATTGTAAATACTAATATTAGATTGGAAAAAATCTAATATTTAGAGAGTCGTTTTTTTTGGCACAGTTTTCACATTATTCTAAATATCTTTCACACTAAAAATAAATTATAATGAAAACGTTAGCAACAACAATCTTCGCAGTTTTAATTTCAGTTATTTCAGTACAAGCTTCAACATTTGCTCCACAAGATACTATTAAGGAGGAAAGGATTATTGGTGCATTTGATATTTTAGATTCTGACATTATTGAAGAAGAAGTTGCTTTTGTACGTTCAGTAAAAGAATTACCAATTGACTTTTCAGGTTATAAAGTAGAGTTAATGAGAGTTTATCACCAACCATTAGATGCTAATGATGAATTGTTCCAAACAATGGGTGGAGTTGAGATGGAAAAAATTAATGATTTTACTTATGCTTACGTTGTAGGAGACTTTAATAAAGAGTCTGGAATGACACATTACTTAAAAACTGTTGCAAGACGTTTGTATCCTTCTGCTAAAGCAATCACTTATGACGATGGAATTCGTGTTGAGAAATAAGATATTATTGTGAAAGAATAATAAAAGAATAATAGTTAGATTAATATATTTGCTTTTGAAAACGGTGAACCAAATTTGGGTTCACCGTTTTTTTTGTGCCTAATACTCTTTAAGTGAACCTTGATTGAAATTTATTCTGATTTGGCTATCAATAGATTATAGTTTTGAAGAAAAACTAATTTGAATATTTATGGATTTTTAGAATGTAGAAATCTTAGAAAGTATTTAATATCAAGATGAATTATTAAATAAATTAATGGCTCAAATAGATACTCAATTAAAAAATATTACGTTTCTTAACAAAAAATAATGTTAAATAAATCAAGATTTAACTGAAACATGGTCAAACAAGTTTCGTAATTTTATTAGAATAAAACACTACACTTTAAAAATGCAACAACTAAATTTTTATGATAACAATGAAATTGTTTCAGATTATATCTTAAGGATATAAGATTTGATATTAAATACTGATTATAAAGTATAAAATCCTTTTGGAATTACTCCAACTTTATTGATTTCATAAGCTTTATAATTTCGAAAGTATTATAAATACAAAACCATTGTATTAATTAAGAAATTATTAATTCTCCTAAAAATGAAAAACTATTTACAAGCTTTCATAAAAGGTATAAAATACCTTCTTTTCATTAATAATTTTTTTATGAAAAAAAATCGCTCCTTTATTTTTATTGTAAAATGATGATATAAATTGGCTGTGAATCCATATCGTTTATATATGTATGTTTATTCATATAAATGGATTTGTCAAGTCACGTTTTATTCATTTAAGCATTGAAATAAGTAGAATTTTTAAAGATTTTTGGAAAAACAACAAACACATTGGTTTCACAGCCATACCACAAAATAAATTTGAGAGCATAAAATGAGGTAACAAAATTGAATCATCAATATCGATATTGATGATTCAATTTTGGTATTTCATTAAATGAAAAGTCATTATGAAAAAACAGCTACTTACCTTAGTTATATTGGTATTATGTTCCAATATAGCGTTTTCACAAGATGCCGCTTTCTCGCAATTTTATGCGAATAAATTATATCTAAACCCTGCATTCGCAGGTTCTCAAGAAGGCTTGACACTTTCGACAGCTTATCGAAGACAATGGAATTATGTACCTGGTGGTTTCAATACTTTCGCAGTTTCAGCAGACATACAAGAACCATATCTTAATAGTGCTTTTGGGTTTTTAGCTTCTAAAGATATTGAAGGAGAAGGGCTTTTAACTACCACAAATTTTGGATTTGTTTATGGCTATATTCTAAAGATTAATAAAAAAGCTAATATACACTTAGCAGTAAAAGCAAGTTTAGCACAGAAATCAGTTGATTGGAGTAAATTCACTTTCACCGATCAATTAGATCCAGTTTTAGGTGTAATTCGACCATCAACAGCAGCGCCAATTGTTCAAAATAAACGATATGCAGATTTTGATGCTGGAGCAGTAGCTCGTTTTGAATCCAAATTATTTGGACGTGATGGTTATTCAAATGTAGGTTTTGCAGTACATCATTTATCTCAACCCGATGCTTCTATACAAGAAATAGAATCTCCGCTTCCAATGCGATTCACCTTTCATGCAGGTACAATGATAGAAGTTGTTTCTTTTAATTATTCTCAAAAACGGATTCTTTATTTATCTCCTAATTTCAAGTTTGATTATCAAAATAATATTAAAGTAGCTTCTTGGGGAATGTATGCGGTGAGTAATCCACTATACATTGGGATGTTCTATCAAAATAAAAATGGTTTAATTGATTTTGAAAATACGAATGCTTTAATATTTACAGCAGGATTTGAAGGAGAATTAAATAGAGATACTCGTTTTACTTTTGGATACAGTTATGATTTAAGTACAACTGGTTTAGGTACAAGAACTTATGGTTCTCATGAAATAACTTTAATGTTGAATTTTGGAACAGCGTCTATGTTTGGTTTACCAAAAAGAGGACGAGCAGGACGAGGTGCTTTTGGAAAAGGTAGAAGAGGCGGACGAGGAGGTCAAGCTTGTTATAAGTTTAAAGGAAAAAGCTCAATTTCGATATATTAGATTGCAACAAAGACAAAAACAAATAAAGAACAAAATTTACAAAGCCGAAAATTAAGAGCAAATGAAAAGCTATTTTACACTTCGATATATATTAATATTATTGGTTTTTATAACCATAAATGAATCGATTACTGCACAATGTGATTTCACTATAGGAAGTAATGGTTTCTCCAAAGATCAAACTTGTATTGCAATCATTAATCCGAATGATTCACTGGTTGTAACTTCAGGAATACAAACTGGATTTAATAACTCCTATAATTATACTTGGGATTTTGGGGATGGAACTGTTTTAATAAATCCAGGTAATGTCACACAACATGCCTATAATTCACCTGGTGTTTATATAATGACAGTTTCTGTCAATGACCCAGTTTCAGGCTGTACTTCTTCTTTTTCAGATACAATATTTTATTTAGATAGACCATTAGCGTCAATGTCTATTTTTCCAACGGCGGATATTTGTGAAGGAGATACCATATTTACAATTAACAATACAGATACTGCGGATAGTAGAGTCGTTTATTTTGTTTGGGAATGGGGAGATGGAAGTCAAGATACTGTTTATTATAGAGATAGTTCTTTGCACTTATATGATTTAGGTAGTAATATTAATTGTGCAACTGTACCACAAGGTGGAATGCCTTATGATATTACTCTATATGCTGTAAATGAGTGTTTTGAACATACAAACTCATCCCCAATTACAGTGTCAAGAACACCAGATGGAGATTTGACAGCAGCAACTTATGTAGAATGTGAATCAATTGCTAATTCAACGGGAATTGATTTTAGTTTAAATTATTGTACTTATGGACTTTCAGGTTCTCCAAATTGGAATTTTGGTGATCCTTCCTCTGGCGGATTGAATACACTTGCTTTTCCTCCTGAAGCTCCAACTCATGTTTTTCAAGGTGGACCAGGAGAATATGTTGTGACTGTAAATATTACAACATTGTGTGGAGATTATAACGACTCTACAATAGTACGAATCTTAGAAGAACCAAATGCAGGAGCAACATTTTCTACAAATGGAGGCGCAATTGCAAATGGAGATGGTTGTAATCCTGTAGAAGTTTATTTTAATAATACGTCAACAGGAGATAGTTTAAATTATAATTGGACGGTATCACCAAGTGGTGGAGTTAGTTATGTTAATAGTACAAGTGATACTTCTTCTAATCCACAATTTCTATTTAATACAGCAGGAACATTCATAGTAGAATTGGAAGCCTATAATCAATGTGGCTCTTCTTTCTTTTTCGATACGATTAATATTGTAGATGGTCCTTCTATAACATTGAATGCACCAACAAATATCACTTGTGATTCTTTTACTTATTCACCTTCGGTAACTTATTTTGCAGGTGGAGGAGCTATAAACACTTATGCTTGGGAATTCAAGGATTCTTTAGGAAATATAGTAGGAACTTCCTCGGTAGATTTTCCAACTTTTACTTTTACTAGTCCTGGAGATTATACAGCGGTAATTTCCATAACAAATGATTGTACTACTGAAACCGATTCGGTTTCTTTTACTATTGAAGCAACTCCTGGTCCAATTACAGTTGTAGGTGGATTGAATCAAGAAGCTTGCGAGGATGACCCAAGATTTTTTATTGTAGCATCTCCAACAGGTGGTACATGGTCAGGTCCAAGAATCAATAGTGCAGGACGATTTAATCCGAGAGATGATGGAACATTTGTTGTTCAATATACATACGATACGGGTAACGGTTGTCCATCAGTAACAAATGTAACAATAGTTGTTCATCCTTTGCCAACTGTAAATGCAGGAAATAATCAAACTGTTTGTGTAAACGATACTCCTTTTAATCTTTCAAGCGGCACACCGGCTGGGGGAACTTATTCAGGAATAGGAATTACAGATGGAATATTAGGAACATTCAGTCCTTCTGTAGCAGGAATTGGTCCACATACGATTACTTACACTTATCAAGATACTAATAGTTGTGAAAACTCAGATGATTTAGTAATTAATGTATCTGCTTTACCAACTGTTGATGCTCAAGGAGATGTCACTTATTGTGATGTGAATTATGATATTCAGTTAAATACACCAAGTCCAACTGGTGGAATTTGGACAGGAACAGGTGCATTATATAATAATCAAGGTTTTTTCAATATTGATTCAGCAGGAGGATTAGGAACATATGATTTATACTATACTTATACTGATGCAAATGGTTGTACAAATGCAGATACAATTGAAGTTGATGTTATAAATCAGCTTGTAGTAAGCGCCGGACAACCTGATACGGTTTGTATTAATAGTGGAACATATACACTTTCAGGTTTTTCGCCTCTAAACGGAGTTTGGTCAGGAAATGGAATCATTGGAACTGGTCCAGATTTTTCTCCTTCTTCAGCTGGTTTAGGAACACATGAATTAATATATAATTTTGGATCAGCAACTTGTCAAAGTTCGGATACAATTGATTTTGTAGTTAGCGATTTTACACCAGTTGATGCTAAAAATGATACTTTAGTTTGTGCGGAAACAGCAGCATTTACATTAGCAGCCGCTTCTCCAGTAGGTGGAGTTTGGTCTGGAACAGGAGTTACAGATGTAAATGCAGGTATTTTTGATCCTAATAATTCTGGAGCTGGAACGTTTACATTGACTTACACTTATATTGATCCAGTTACAGATTGTCAAAGTTCGGATGATATAGTAGTAACAGTTGCAGCACTTCCAAGTATTGTTTTACCAGCTTCAGAAACTCGATGTGATACTTCTGCTGGTTTTGCTTTGACTGGTTATACTCCATTAGGAGGAACTTGGACGGGAGATGGAATCACAGATGCTGCAAATGGTATTTTTAATTCTCAATCAGCTGGAGCAACTGGAATTGGAAACTATACAGTTTATTATACTTATACAGATGGGAATGGTTGTTCAAATATAGATTCATTACCAATTGATGTAATATTTGGAGATACTTTAGAATTAGAAAGATATAAAGATACTATTTGTATTAATAATGGAATTTATACGATTTCAAACTTTTCGCCAGCAGGCGGAGCTTGGTCTGGTAATGGAATTATCGGTACAAGTCCACAATTTTCGCCTCAAGCAGCAGGTTTAGGAACACATATATTGACTTATGTAGTTGGAACGGAATCTTGTCGTAAACAAATTCAATTAACAATATTAGTACAAGATATTCCTACCGTAAATGCTGGAACAGATACGCTATTGTGTGTTAATACAAATACAATCACATTAGATGGATTTTCTCCAATAGGCGGAGTTTGGACAGGAAATGGTGTTATTGCGAATACAAATACGTTTGATCCAACAACTGGAGCAGGACAATATACTTTAACATATACCTATACAGATCCAGTTACAGGTTGTGATAATTCTGATACAAAAATTATTACAGTTTCGCCAATACCAACAGTAACGGTTTCTTCTCCGATTACTTATTGTTTAATTCCAGATGATATTTTATTAACAAACTATAATCCAGCAGGAGGAGTTTGGACTGGAACTGGAGTTGTAGATGCTACTAATGGAGTATTCAATGGAGATACTGCTGGCGGAGTTGGAAATTATATATTGACTTATACTTATACAGATGGAAATGGTTGTATCAATAGTGATAATTTAGATATAACATTGATAGGAATTGATACGGCAGAAGCAGGTACAGGAGATACACTTTGTGTTTATGATGCTCCAATTAACTTGACTGGTAATTCTCCGTTAGGTGGAAATTGGTCTGGAACAGGAATCATTGATGCAACAAACGGAACTTTTGATCCAGGTCAAGTTTCGGCAGGGGTTTATACGATTACTTATACAGTTGGTACAGAAACTTGTGAAAATAGTGATCAAACAACAGTTTTAGTTGGCGGAATTCCTAATGTGAATGCTCAAGCAGATGAGGAACGTTGTATTTCAGATACTTCCTTCACAATGTTGACGGCAACACCAGCAAATGGAGTTTGGTCAGGAACAGGAATTACGGATTCTATTATCGGTGTTTTTGATCCAGCAACAGCAGGAGATGGTTTACATGTTTTAACTTATACTTATATAAATCCATTGACAGGTTGTATTGGTTCGGATACAAAAAATGTTCGAGTTCGTCCTTTACCAACAGTTAATGCGGGCGATACAGTTGCTTACTGTAATACACCGAGCAATATTAGTTTAACAGGATATACACCAACTTCTGGTGGAATTTGGTCAGGACCAGGAATCGTAGATGCGAATAATGGTGTATTTAATCCAATTACAGCTGGAGATGTTGGCGAATACGATGTCGTTTTAACTTATACAAATAGTTTTGGTTGTACCAATTGGGATACATTAAGAATTAATGTAGTCGCTGGAGATACCGTGAATGCTGGACCAAATGATACACTTTGTGTTGATGGTTCACAGATTCAATTAGGTGGATATCCAACAGGCGGAACTTGGTCAGGAACAGGAATTACAAGTAGCAGCGGTATCTTTAATCCGTCACAAGTAGCAGCAGGTTTATACTATCCAATTTATACAGTTGGAACGGGAACGTGTGAAAGGAAAGATACGATTGAAATATTAGTAAGCGGTTTACCTTTCGTAGATGCAGGAAACAATATTGAAATCTGTATTGATAATGGAATATTAACACTCTCGGGTCAAAATCCATTAACGGGATATTGGCAAGGAACAGGAATTACAGATTCTATCGCTGGAACATTTGATCCTGTATTAGCTGGAGCCGGAACACATACAATCTCTTATACTGTTACCAATGATTTTGGTTGTGATAATGTTGATACAAGAACCGTTACCGTAAATTCTTTGCCAACCGTAAATGCAGGAGATACAGTTGTTTATTGTTTTAATAATGATAATATTCAACTTTCAGGATTTACACCTGCAAGTGGTGGAATTTGGTCTGGAACGGGAATCGTGGATGCGAATAATGGTATTTTTAATTCGAATTCAGCTGGAGCAACGGGAATCGGAAATTACAATGATATTGTTTTAACCTTTACGGATAATAACAATTGTGTGAATTCAGATTCATTGGTTGTTCAAATCGTATTTGGAGATACAATAAATGCTGGAACTGATTTAGCAATGTGTATTGATGCTGGATTAGATACCTTAACTGGTTATATTCCAACTTTTGGTGGAACTTGGTCAGGTACAGGAATCATTAATTCAAACGATGGTGTTTTTGACCCTGCAAGTGCAGGTGGAGGTTTACACGAATTAGTATATACTTTCGGAACAGGTACTTGTTTAAAAAGAGATACGATTCAAATTTTAGTTGGAACAATTCCAACTGTAGAAGCGGGACAAAATAATACAGTTTGTATTGACGAATCTGCTTTCAATTTTGTTGGATATTCGCCAGCAGACGGATTTTGGTCAGGAACAGGAATTACAGATTCATTAGTAGGAACATTCAATCCAGATTCCGCTGGAGCAGGTTTACATACTTTAACTTATACATATATTAATCCAATTACTGGTTGTGAAAACTTTGATACTAAAACAGTTCAAGTTAATGCCCTTCCAATTGTCAATGCTGGAGATACGGTTATTTATTGTAATAATCCCGATAATATTAATTTGACAGGTTATTCACCAATTGGTGGAACATGGTCAGGTGTAGGGATTGTTGATGTTAATAATGGTATTTTTAATACACAAACTGCTGGCGGAATTGGTACTTATCATCCAGTTTATAATTTTGTAGATAATAATGGTTGTGAAAACTTTGATACTTTAGTTATTGAAGTGATTTATGGAGATACCGTTAGTGCAGGTCCAGATTTTGGAGTTTGTGAAACAGATGGACAAGTCACTATTAATAATGGTTATCAACCAGCAACTGGTGGAACATGGTCAGGTACAGGAATCATTGATGCCGCAAATGGTATTTTTGATGTTTCTTTAGCTACACCAAATCAATTCAATACAGTTTATTTTACTTATGGTACGGGAACTTGTCAGAAGTATGATTCGACAAGAATATTTGTAGGTTTAGTTCCTGTTGTAGAAGCTGGACAAAATGATTCGATTTGTGAATTAGACGGTTTATTAACACTTTCTGGTTTTGTTCCATCTACTCAAGGAGTTTGGTCAGGTACTGGAATTGTACCAAATACCAATACCTTTGATCCTTCTATCTCAGGTCCAGGAACATTTACTTTGACTTATTATTATCAGAATAGTTTTACAGGTTGTGAAAATCAAGATACAAAAACGGTTACCGTAGTTGCTGCACCAACAGTCAATGCGAGTAATGATGAAATTGTCTGTAATAATGTAAATGATATTGTACTAGCTGGTTATTCACCTTTAGGTGGAACATGGACAGGACAAGGAATAACAAATCCTTCTGGTGTTTTCAATTCTGTAATCGCAGGAGGAATCGGTATTTATGATTTAGTTTATTCTTATACAGATGCTACTGGATGTTCTAATACAGATACTGTTCAATATGAAGTGATTTTTGGAGATACAGTTACTGCAGGGCCTGATAGGAATGTATGTCTTGATGGCGGTTTTGTTACCTTGAGTGGTTCACCAGTTGGTGGAACTTGGACAGGAACAGGAATAATAGATCCAACAGGAATTTTCGACCCTCAAATTGCAGGTACAGGTTTCCAAACATTGAGTTATACATATGGAGCAGGAACTTGTCAGAAGACAGATGAAATGCAAATTTTTGTTAGTCCACCATTAACTATTATTGCTGGAACTGACCAAACAGTTTGTACCGCAGATGCTGCTTTTGCATTTTCTGGTTATGTTCCTTCAAGTGGTGGAACATGGTCTGGTACAGGTATTACAGATGTTAATAATGGAATTTTTGACCCAGCAGTTGCAGGAGTCGGAACTCATACAATTACCTATAGTTTTACGAATACAAATACAGGTTGTTCTGATACAGATACAAAAGTTGTTACAGTAATTCCGCCACCAGTTGTTAGTGCTGGTAATGATCAAATTTACTGTAATTCAAATAATAATATTACACTTTCTGGTTATTCTCCAAGTGGTGGAATTTGGTCAGGACCAGGAATTATAGACGCTTTAGCAGGAACCTTTAATACTCAATCTGCTGGCGGAATTGGTACTTATGAATTAGTTTATGCGTTCACAGCAGGAAGTTGTTCAGATAGGGATACAATCATCGTAGATGTTATATTTGGGGATACGGTTGTAGCTGGTTTACCTGATACAGCTTGTATTGATGATGCGGATTTCTTATTGACTGGTTTCTCACCTTTAGGTGGAACTTGGACTGGAACAGGAATAATAGATGCATTTACTGGAGAATTTTCTCCAGGTCTTGCTGGTGCAGGAACGCACACCTTAACTTATACTTATGGAACGGGAACTTGTCAGAAAACAGATACAAAAACAGTCTTTGTAGATGCGCTTCCAGTTGTAGCAGCAGGAAGTGACCAAACTGTTGGTGTTAATGAACCAATATTTACGCTTTCAGGTTATTCGCCAATTGGAGGTGTTTGGACAGGAAATGGAGTGAGTGGCAATACATTTGATGCTGCAACAGCAGGAGTCGGGACACATATATTGACATATACTTTTGTGAATACGTTTACAGGTTGTGATAATTTTGATACGAAGACAATTATAGTCAATCCGTTACCAATTATCACGATGGTAGATACCGTTATTTATTGTGATAATCCTAATAATATTACACTTTCAGCTTATTCACCAGCTGGTGGAACTTGGTCTGGAGCAGGTATTATAGATGCAACAAACGGTATTTTTAATACAACACAAGCAGGAGGAATTGGCATTTACACATTAATTTATTCTTATACAAATACAAACGGTTGTACGAATACAGAAGACTTAATTGTAGATGTGATATTTGGAGATACTGTAGTGGCAGGACAAAATGATACGGCATGTATAGATGATAATAACTTTGTTCTTACTGGTTATTCACCATTAGGTGGAACTTGGTCAGGTGCTGGTATTGTAAATGGTTCGACTGGAGAATTTTCTCCAAGTATTGCAGGAACAGGAACGCATACGGTAACTTATACTTACGGAACAGGAACTTGTGAAAAGTCAGTTACAAAAACAGTATTTATTGATGCACTGCCAATAGTAGCAGCAGGAAGTGACCAAACGGTTTGTATTAATGAACCAACATTTGCTCTTTTAGGTTATTCGCCAATTGGAGGTGTTTGGACAGGGAACGGAATTAGTGGAAATACATTTGATGCTGCAACAGCAGGAGTAGGAACCCATATATTGACATATACTTTTGTGAATACATTTACAGGTTGTGATAATTTTGATACAAAGACAATCATAGTCAATCCTTTGCCAACTATAACGATTGCAGATACAATCATTTATTGTGATAATCCAAATAATATTACGATTACTGGTTATACACCGACTGGCGGAACATGGTCTGGAGCAGGTATTGTAGATGCAACAAACGGTATTTTCAATACAACACAAGCAGGTGGAATTGGTATTTATACGGTTAATTATAGTTATACAAATTCAAACGGTTGTACAAATAATGAAGATGTAACAATCGAAGTTATTTTTGGAGATACTGTCGTTTCAGGACCTAATCTTGAAGTATGTTTAGATAATGGAACATTTAACCTTACTGGTTTCACACCAACTGGTGGAACATTCACTGGAACAGGAATTACAGATGCGATAAATGGTACTTTTGATCCTGCCTTTGCTGGTGTAGGAACACATATCGTTACTTATACCATCGGAACAGGAAGTTGTTTGAAAACGGTTTCAGGTACGGTAATCGTTCATCCAATTCCAACCGTAAATGCAGGAAATGACGAACAAGTTTGTTTAAATACGGCTGCATTTATATTAAGTGGACAATCACCAACTGGTGGAGCTTGGTCAGGAAATGGTATTACAAATACTACGATGGGAATGTTTGACGCTGCTGTTGCAGGAGTTGGAATTCATACAATTACTTATACTTATATAAATGCTTCAACAGGTTGTCAAGCATCAGATACTAAATTAGTTACAGTAAATGATTTACCAATTGTTACAGTTCAAGATACTGTGATTTATTGTTTAAGTAACAATAACATTACGTTAGCAGGATATTCACCATTAGGTGGAACTTGGTCAGGAACAGGAATTGTAGATGGTAATAATGGTATTTTTAATGGAAATATAGCTGGAGGAGTTGGTTTTTATTCCGCAACTTATACCTATACAGATGGAAATAGTTGTTCGAATTCAGCGACAATGATAATTGAAGTAGAACCTGCTTTCAATGTCGTTGCAGGTCCAGATACATCAATTTGTATTGACTATGGAAATTATCAATTAACTGGATTTTCACCATTAGGTGGAACATGGTCAGGAGCTGGAATCATTGATGCTAACAATGGTATTTTTGATCCACAAGTATCTGGGGCAGGTTTGATTACGTTGATTTATACTTATGGTAATGCATCTTGTCAAAATAGTGATGATATTACCATATTTGTAGGAACACCGCCAACAGTAAGTGCAGGAAGTGACCAAACAGTTTGTTTAACAGATGCAGCATTTTCATTGACAGGATTTAGTCCACCAAATGGAATATGGACAGGAACAGGAGTTACTGATCCGACTGGAGGATTTGACCCATCAGTAGCGGGAGCAGGAACATTTACTTTAACTTATACTTATACGAATCCGACAACGCTATGTCAGGATTTTAATACAAAAGAAATTACGGTTTTACCACCTCCAGCAGTTTTTGCAGGTGATACTATTGTTTATTGTAATACAAATCAGAATGTTACGTTGACGAATTATACACCTTCAGGTGGACTTTGGACAGGAACAGGAGTTGTAGATAATCAAAACGGTATTTTCAATCCAAATGTAGCAGGAGGAGAAGGCAACTATTTACTAACGTATAGTTTTACAGACGTATTTGGTTGTTCAAACTTCGATACATTATCAGTTGATGTTGTTTTTGGAGATACAGTTTATGCAGGCGTACCAGATACGGTTTGTATAGATGATGCACAATTTACTTTGACAGGATTCACCCCAACTTCAGGTGGAACTTGGTCAGGGAATGGTATTGTAGATGCGAATGCAGGAATTTTTGATCCAACAACTGCTGGAATTGGAAATCATACGATTAGTTATACTTTTGGTACAGGAACTTGTGAAAAAACATCTACTAAAACAGTATTTGTAGGTGCATTACCAACTATAAATATTGGTACAAATGATACGATTTGTATTGATGCTGCTGCTTTCAATATTGTTGGATATTCACCACAAGGAGGAACTTGGTCAGGTACAGGTATTACAGATGTAAACTTAGGAACATTTGATCCTTCAGTAGTTGGAATTGGAACACATACTGTTACCTATACTTTCGTAAATGATATAACGGGTTGTGATAGAACAGTTTCTAAACAAATTATTGTTCAACCATTACCAACCGTATTTACGACGAGTACAATTACCTATTGTAATAATCCAAATGATATAATTTTAACTGGATATTCTCCACAAGGCGGAGTTTGGACAGGTTCGGGAATTATTGCGTCAAGCGGAATATTTAATACCTCAATTGCTGGTGGTTTAGCTTTCGACGGAAGTGACACTACTTATTTATTGACTTATACTTATACTGATAATTTTGGCTGTGAGAACAGCTCAAATATGTTGGTTACGGTTGAATTTGGTGATACCGTTCAAGCTGGACCAAATATCAATGTTTGTATAGATG
>CAZEOC010000049.1:0-14469 GCA_964513525.1 uncultured Saprospiraceae bacterium
CGTTGGGCGCAGTTATGGTGACGCTAAACACGCGTTATAAGGGGGGCGAAGCGGCGGATATATTGCGGCGTTCGCATTGTTTTTCAAAAGTGATTTTAGTACCTGACCAAATAGTGGTTTCGTTAGTTGATGGAACATTATTATCATCATCACTATCTTCATTACAGGCAGAAACAAGACATAAACCAATTAATAATAATATTGCAAATTGAAATTTTAAATAATTCATAGTTTTTATTTTTTCTTAGTTAATATCGCTATAACGGTAACTTGCTAATATTGTTTGTTTGAAAGTAATTACTTTCAGTCGGCTTAGGAACATTTATGGAATTTATTAGTAAAATGTATTTTATATGATTTTTTATTAATATTGAATTTTTTAAAGGTTGTGAGAGTTATTGCATAGATTGAAAGTATGGTTAGGTTTATAAAAAAATATTAAGCTAAAATGGAATTAAAAATACCTGAATTATCATTGGTCTTACTTGTTGGAGTATCAGGTTCAGGAAAAAGCACCTTTGCAAAAAAGCATTTTGGACAATATGAAATAATATCTTCTGATGAATGTCGAGGAATGGTTTCTAATGATGTGAATAGTTTGAAAGCAACAACAGATGCTTTTGAGGTTTTAAATTATATCGTCGAGAAGCGATTGAAAAATGGTTTGTTGACTGTAATTGATGCAACGAATGTTCAACGGGAAAGTCGAAAAAGTTTGATTGCATTAGCTAAAAAGTATCATGTATTACCAACGGCAATTGTTTTGAACTTATCACAACGAATTTGTGAAGATAGAAATGAAAATCGTGCAGAGCGAAATATTGGTAAACATGCTATTCGTTCACAAATTCAAAACTTGAAAGGTTCTTTGAGGAATTTGAATAAAGAAGGTTTTCGTTCGGTTCATGTTTTGAAATCTGAGGAAGAAATCAATGCTGTTTCTGGAATTGTAAGAGAGAAATTATATAATAATAAAAAAGATATTCGAGGACAATTTGATATCATTGGAGATGTTCATGGTTGTTATGACGAATTAGTAGAATTATTAGAAAAGTTAGATTATAAAATTGAAACAGTAGAAAATAATGGAGTGAATTTCGGCTTAGAAATTTCTCATCCAGCGAATAGAAGAATTTTATTTGTTGGTGATTTAGTAGATAGAGGACCAAATTCTCCTGCTGTTTTGAAATTGGCAATGTCTGCTGTAAAAGCTGGAATTGCATATTGTGTTTGTGGGAATCATGATGATAAATTACAACGAAAATTAAAAGGTCGAAATGTAAAAATATCACATGGTTTGGGCGAAACAATGCAGCAATTAGAAGGCGAAACACCAGAATTTATCAACCAATTAAAAGATTTTTTATATAGTTTAATTAGTCATTTAGTCTTTGATGATGGAAAGTTAGTGATTGCACATGCTGGAATCAAAGCAGAAATGATTGGTCGAGGTTCGGGTAAAATTCGGTCATTTTGTATGTACGGAGATACGTCTGGCGAAACTGACGAATTTGGTCGGAATATTCGGTACAATTGGGCAACGGATTATCGAGGAAAGGCGAAAATTGTTTATGGACACACGCCAGTTCCGACGGCAAATTGGTATAATAATACTTTGAATATTGATACTGGTTGTGTTTTCGGTGGAAAATTAACAGCATTGCGTTATCCTGAAATGGAACAAGTTGCTATTGATGCAAAAAAGGTGTATTGTGAATCAAAACAACCTTTGGAAACCATCGTTGGAAATGGTTTATTTGATAAAGAGAATTCATCGGATATGTTGAATATTGATGATGTAATTGGAAAACGAATCGTACAAACTCGGTTGCGTCATAATATCACAATTAAGGAAGAATATTCGATTTCCGCTTTGGAAGTAATGAGTCGGTTTGCGATTGACCCAAAATGGTTAATTTATTTACCGCCAACTATGTCGCCTTGTCAAACCAGTAATTTGCTAGAATTTTTGGAACATCCAAGACAAGCAATTGATTATTATAAAAAAAGAGGTGTAGAACGCATTGTCTGTGAAGAAAAACACATGGGTTCTCGTGCCGTTTTGATTATTTGCAAAGATAAGTCGGTGAGTTCAAAACGATTTGGTGTGACGACTGAAAAAATCGGTGTTTGTTATACTCGAACTGGTCGAAACTTTTTCACAAATGAAGATTTGGAAACCGAATTTTTAGAACGAATCAATCTCGCATTAACAAAATCAAATTTTTGGGAAAAGCATGAAACGGATTGGGTTTGTTTGGATACAGAATTGATGCCGTGGTCTGCTAAAGCGCAATCGTTATTACAAAATCAATATGCTGCGGTTGGTAGTTCTGCAGGAAATGCGTTAACAGAAGTAGAAAAAGTATTGCAACAAGCGGTTGAAAATGGAGTAGAAGCGGCTGCGGAAAGTTTGGAGAAGTTTAGTTATAAGAAAACAGCAATTGCAAAATATCAAACAGCTTATCGTAATTATTGTTGGGATGTAAATTCTGTGGAAGATTATAAATTAGCACCTTTTCATATTTTGGCAACCGAAGGTGAAGTTCATGTGGATAAAACGCATGAATGGCAAATGGAAAATATCAAAAGCTTTTGTGAATTTGATAATATTTTAATGGCAACACCTTATAAAATCGTTTATACAAACAATGAAGAAAGTGTAAATGATGCCATAAATTGGTGGTTGGAATTAACTCAAAAAGGTGGCGAAGGAATGGTTATCAAGCCTTTTGATTTTATTCAATATGGTGAAAAAGGTTTATTACAACCTGCGGTAAAATGTAGAGGAAGTGAATATTTGAGAATTATTTATGGACCAGAATATGATATGCCTGAAAACTTGAAACGGTTGAAAAAAAGAGGTTTATCTAAAAAACGTTCTTTAGCAATTCGAGAGTTTGCTTTAGGTGTTGAAGGTTTAGAACGCTTTATTCGCAAAGAGACGTTTAGCCGAGTACACGAAAGTGTTTTTGGTGTTTTGGCATTAGAAAGTGAAGCAGTTGACCCAAGACTTTAAGTTTTTTGAACTGATTTTGAATCGTAGAATATCGAATGTATAATTACGAATATCAAAGTTTTGATGAATTATTTCATAAAAAGAATGCTCTGGGTTTTTCTGTAAGTTTCAGATAAATTTCATTAAAATTAATAAAATGTTAAGGCGTTAAAATTAGTTTAAATTGTATTTTGGTGTGGTTTTGTGTACATTTAAAAGCTAAATTTGGTTTCGATAATACTATAAGAAATGTACAAGTGATTTCAATTAAAAATTAAAAGAATATGAATAATATAAAAAAGGCTTTCCAAAAAAAATATATCGTTTTAATTGCACTTGTTGTGGCGATTGGAACGACAGCTTTTATTACACAAGAAGACAATAAGTATTTTGAAATTTCTAAAAATGTAGAGGTTTTTGCCAATATTTATAAAGAAATCAATACTTATTATGTTGATGAAACGGATCCTGCTGGATTGATGCGAACTGGAATTGATGCGATGTTGGGTTCATTAGATCCATATACAAATTATATTTCTGAAGCAGAGATTGAAGGATTTAGAATTGCGACAACTGGTCGTTATGGAGGAATTGGTGCGTCGATTCAAAAAGATGGTGATTATGCCGTTATTTCTGAAATTTACGACGGTTTTTCTGCTGTTAAAGGTGGTTTGAAAGTTGGTGATGTTATTAAAACAATAGAAGGAAAGTCAGCAAAAGGAAAATCAAACGATGAAATTAGCGAAGTCTTAAAAGGCTCTCCAGGTACAAAAGTGATGTTAACAATTGATCGTCCTCAGTTAGATGGGACGATGAAACCAATGGATATTACGGTTGAAAGAGAGAAAATTACAGTTCCGAATGTTCCGTATTCAGGAATGATTAATGACGAAATTGGTTACTTTACTTTAACGACTTTTACCGATAGAGCAGGTGCAAATGTTGCGAAGGCTTTGGTAGATTTGAAGGAAAAGAATCCTAATATGAAAGGTGTCGTTTTTGATTTACGTGGAAACGGTGGCGGATTATTGAATGAAGCCGTTCATGTTTCTAATGTTTTTATTAATAAAAATGAATTGGTCGTAACGACGAGAGGAAAGGTGAAAGAATGGGATAAAAATTTCAAAACTCGTAATGAACCAGTTGATTTGAATATTCCATTAGTTGTTTTGACGGATAAAGGTTCCGCATCGGCTTCGGAGATTGTTTCTGGAGTAATTCAAGATTTAGATAGAGGTGTTGTTTTAGGTCAGAAATCTTATGGAAAAGGTTTGGTTCAGAATACAATTGATGTTGGGTATAATTCTCGTGTAAAAGTTACGATTGCAAAATATTATATACCAAGTGGAAGATGTATTCAAGCGGTAGAATATGAAAATGGAGAACCTGTAGAAATTGCAGATTCTTTGAAAGCACGTTTCAAAACTCGTAATGGAAGAGATGTAGTTGATGGAGGTGGAATTTATCCTGATGTTAAAATCCCACATGATGAATTAGAAAAAATCACTTTATCTCTATTGAGTGAGCGTTTGATTTTTAATTATGCGACTTTATATGCAATGAAAAATCCAACTATCGCTCCTGCAAAACAATTTTCTATTACAGATGCAGATTATGAAGATTTTGTGAAATATGTAAAAAAACAAAATCATAGTTATATCACAGCGAGTGAGAAAATGTTGAAAGACTTGGAGCAGAAAGCTAAAGATGAAAAATATTTAGATGCCATAAAAGGGGAATTAACAACTATGCGTACCAAGATTGAGCAAGATAAGGCTCAGGATATTTACAAGTATAAAAAGCAAATCACTAATTTATTAGAGCGTCAAATAGTTACTCGTTATTACTTTGAAAAAGGTAGAGTAGAATTAGGCTTACAGAATGATGCTGAAGTTGCAGAAGCAATTAAGGTATTAAATAATCCAACTCGTTATAATGAGTTATTGAAAAATTAGATTTTTACTAAAGAGCCGCTTGAAAATTCATTTTCAAACGGCTTTTTGTTTAATGAAAAATCAAGTAATAAAACCCGACCTACTTTATACCAACAATTTTTAACCAATTATCCATCATTTCTAATCCAAATTCTGTTAAGATAGATTCTGGATGAAATTGAACTCCGTGTATCGGTAAGTTTGAATGTTCAAAAGCCATGATTTCATCTTTAAAAGTAGTTGCTGTTATTTCTAAATCAGTATTTTCCAGATTTTCTAATATTAAAGAATGATAACGCATTACTTCAAAGTTTGGAGGTAAATCCTGAAAGATTGATTTGTTCTGATGTTGAATCAGAGCTGTTTTCCCATGAACAGGAAGTTGACCTTTTATTAATTTAGCACCGAAAAATTCTCCAATTCCTTGATGTCCTAAACAAATACCAAAAATTGGTTTTTTATCATAAAAATGTTCAATTATTGGCATTAATAAACCAGCATCTTTAGGTTTTTGTGGACCAGGCGAAAGCACTAAACCTTTAAAATCAAGCGCTTTAAATTCAGCTAAACTTAATTCGTCATTTCTAATGACGGTACAAGACACGCCAAGCCTTAACCAATAATCATAAAGATTATAAGTAAAGGAATCATAATTATCTATTAAAACTAAATCACTATCGAACATTCGTAGAATCTACTTGCTGAATGACATCTTTAGCATTGTCTACGGCATCCATGGTAGAACCCCAAAGTTTGTCTAAAAACGGAAAGAAATTACTGGCAACAGCGGATACTTTGGATGGAAATACTCGGAGATAAGGATAGAATTCAGAAGCAGAGATTGCTTCTGGAGTTAATAATCTGGTTTTTTCTAAGAAAATCAAAATGCCACTATATATTAATAAACCTAAGACACAGAATAAAACTCCGCCTGCAAATTTATTTAATGTTTCTAAATCGGCAGCATCTACAATACCTTCTAATAGACCTGCAAATAATCTAATCAAAATCATGACCACTAAAAAAGTTAAAACAAAAGCGATAAACGGTAAGACCGTTTCATTTGCTTTTATTACACCTGCTAATATATTCTGTGTAACAGAAGAAAACTTCATTGCGAATGCAAACCCTAAGAAAACAGAAATAACAACAAATACAGTTCTAATAATTCCTCTGCTAAATCCAAGATAGAAGAAGTAAACAAAAACAATTAATAGAATAATATCAATAACCATGATTAGAAGTATTAATTATAAAGTATAAACATACGATTTTGAAATTTTGAAGCCGATATGTTCTCCTTTTTTAATATTTACAATAGTAAAGAAATCAACACTAATTGACTAATTTTTTCGACAAGTGTCAAAGAGTTTAACACTTAACCAAATTAATTAATCAATTAGTGTGACAGGCAATTTTATATTCTTTATTTGCTTAATAATTCTTTTACCATCACAGAAACTAAACGATTATCTGCCTTACCTTGAAACGATTGAGAAGCTTTTCCCATTACTTTTCCCATATCTCTCATAGATGTTGCACCTAATTCATCAATAATTACTTGTACTGCAGTTCTCAACTCTGTTTCGCTCATTTGCTTTGGTAAATAGCGTTGCAAAACCTCAATTTCTTCTTGTTCTACAGCAGCTAATTCAGGACGATTTTGATCTTGATAAATCTTTAAAGAATCCTGACGTTGCTTGATTAGTTTTTGAAGAATCTTTAATTCCTTAGCTTCGTCAACCTCTTCTCCTGTTCCATCTGTTTTAGCTAATAAAATAGCTGCCTTAATGGCTCTCAATCCTCTTAAAGTCACTTTGTCCTTTGCTTTCATAGCTGCTTTCATATCAGCCATGATGTTCTTTTGTAAACTCATTTTACCTTTTATTTATAATGTAATTTAGTCCTTATATTAACCAGTATTTCACTTGAAATATTAATGAATCAAGCTTCAAATGCTTACTTGCTGCTAATTTAAGTTATTTTCATAACAAAAAAATTAAATCTTAGTTCCATTTGATTTTTTATAAATTGAAAAGCTATTGTATTAAAAATTTTAATTAAAAAAAAGTGGTTTTTGTAACAGAAACTATATTAATAATAAAAAATTAATAAGCTGATAGTGATATATATGTTAATTTGTTATATATTAGCAACACACAATGAGGAGGTAATCCTACTTCCATTTATACAAAATACAAATTTTACTTTACTCAGTTTAGGTAGTAATCGACTTGTTGATTACTAAAAAACGTTTTTTTGTGACAAGTTTATAAAAACTTCTGTCATAATAATTCAACTTATGGCATGATTGTAGTTTATAACAAGTCATTAACATATTATAAAAAGTTATCTTATGTTTTTTTCATTACTATTTAGTGATTCAAATCAATTGAAAACACTATATTTACGATAATAATAGTAAAGATTAAATCTTTGTTGTAAATATTGGGAATTCCAAAATTTGGAAATTTAAAAAACTAAATAGTAAATTAAATTATGATTAAAAGATTATTATCCTTAGCTGCAATGTTAATTATTGGTTTGTTAGTTTATAACACTTTTTTTGGAACTGAAGAAGATAGAGAAAGTGTAGAAAAGGTAACAAGCGGCTTTAAAGAACTTTTTCAATCCACAAAAGATAAATATAAGAGTGGAGAATACGATGAAGCGATTGATAAAATTGGTGACATATTTAACCAATTGAAAGACAAAGCAAATGATTTGAACAGTGATGAATTTAAAGGCGAGTTATCTGAGTTACAACAGAAAAAGGAGCGTT
This sequence comes from uncultured Saprospiraceae bacterium, assembly GCA_964513525.1. Lineage (GTDB taxonomy): Bacteria > Bacteroidota > Bacteroidia > Chitinophagales > Saprospiraceae > CAWVWD01. The sequence goes on from CAZEOC010000049.1 coordinate 7,715, forward strand.
TAGAAGAATTACTAAGAGAATTGGAAACGAAGGAAAATACACCGACACGTTCTTTAGTTCCTGAAAACTTAAATAAGAATAAGGAACAGATTCAACAAGAATTGGAAGAACTACAAAAAGATGTAGTGAATCTATCTGAAAGAATGTATGGTGAATGATTAAAAATTATTGCCACGAAAATAACTTAAAAACAAGCACGTAACTATTGTAGGTTGGTTTTTGGAGTTAAAATAAAACACACTGATTATCAATTTATTAAAAACCTACTCTTATGAGAAAGAATTTTTTACTACTATTATTATTAACAACACTTAGCGTTTCTGCTTTTGCCCAAAAAGGAGAATGTCTATTCGGAGAATGTGACTTCGGTTATGGTGTTATGGTTTACGTAAACGGCGAAAAATACGTTGGTGAATTCGATAACAGCAAACGTCACGGACAAGGAGTATATGCTTTATCAAATGGAGATAAGTATGTCGGTACTTGGAAAAATGACCAAAGAGCTGGAGAAGGTCGTCTTTATAGAAAAGATGGTTCTATTGATGGCGGAATTTGGGAAAACGGAATTTTAAAATCTGCTCAAGCTAAAGGCTCAAAATGTATTTACGGAAATTGTGAAAACGGATACGGTATATACATTTTTGATAGCGGAATAAAATTAGCGGGTAACTTCAAAGGAGGAAAACCTTACCGTCAAGTTACTGTATTCTATCCAAATGGTGCTAAATACGTTGGAGAATTTACAAATTATGAAAGACAAGGAGCAGGTATTTTATCTCATCCTGATGGATTAATCGAAGAAGGTTTTTGGGCGAATGATGCTTATTCAGGAAGTTTAAAAACTGGTTTAGGTTGTGTACAAGGAAATTGTCAAGATGGAAACGGTAAATTCATTTATGATGATTATACAACATACATCGGAGATTTCGAAAATACTTATGCACACGGATATGGTGAATGTTATTTCTCTGATGGAGATTACTACAAAGGAGAATGGCAAGATCATGTTTTCCACGGAAAAGGAACAATGTTTTATTCTGATGGATCTAAACAAGAAGGTATTTGGAAAGCAGGTGCTTTTATGGGAAGAGCAAGTGCACAACCTAAAAGAGCAACAGCAACAGCTGCTGCTAATACAAACTTTGCAGCACCTAAAGTATATGCTGTATTAGTTGGAGTTGCACATTATGCACACATGAAAAGCTTGAAATATACAGATGATGATGCTTACAGAATGTTTGCTTTCTTAAAAAGTCCAGAAGGTGGTGCATTAGCAGATGAGCAAATTCAAATCTTAATTGATGAAGATGCGACTAAAACAAATATTATCAAATCTTTGGATAGAACTTTTGCGAAAGCGGGACCAAATGATGTTGTTTTGTTTTACTTCTCTGGTCATGGTTTGAAAGGTGCTTTTTTACCAATCGATTATGATGGAAATAGCAATCGTTTAGAACATGGTGAAATCATGCAGATTTTGAATAAAAGTCAAGCGAAATCTAAAGTAGTTATTGCAGATGCATGTCACTCAGGAAGTTTAGGTGGTGCGAAAGGTACAGCTCAATCAGTTATTGAAACGTACTATAATGCATTTAGCAAATCTTCAGGAGGAACAGTATTAATGATGTCTTCAAAATCAGAAGAAACTTCAATTGAGAATAATGGTTTACGTCAAGGTATTTTCAGTCACTTTATGATTCGTGGTTTGAAAGGTGCTGCAGATGTAGATAACAATAACTTAGTAACAATTGATGAGTTATTTCAATACACAGAAGCGAATGTGAAATTCTATACTAACAATTATCAAACACCAGTAATAAGCGGAAAATTTGATAAGAAAATGCCAATGGGTGTAGTTAGAGATTAGAATTGTAAAAATATTAAAGAGTAGAATTAAAGGCGATGTCATAAGACATCGCCTTTTTTTGTTTATTTTTATAGCAATAAATAGCAAATCAAAGTGTAGTAATGACACTTTGTTTATTTACCTTTGTGCTAAATCATTTGAAATCAATTAAATATAAAGTCAACTACTTTATAATTTTATTAATAATAATTAGCTATGCAGCATATTACACGTTTTACTGAATTTGATATTAATCTTTTTAAAGCAGGAAAACACTATAGATTACATGATAAATTAGGAAGTCATATCATGGAAGTTGATGGTGTAACGGGAACTTATTTCGCAGTTTGGGCGCCAAATGCTAAATCTGTTGCCGTAATCGGAAACTTCAATGGCTGGAATAAATCAAGTCATGCTATGAATGTTCGCTTTGATGGTTCTGGAATCTGGGAATTATTTATTCCTAATATTGGTCAAGGTGAAACTTATAAATATCATATTATTTCTAATGTTGGAAATAGATCATTAGAAAAAAGTGATTTATATGCAAAACACTGGGAAACGCCGCCTTTAACAGCGACGAAAGTTTGGTCGATAGATGATTATGAATGGAATGATGCAGAGTGGATGGAAAATCGAAAAACTACGGCTGACGAACCAAAACCATATTCTGTTTATGAAGTACATTTAGGTTCTTGGCGTAGAAAATCTGAAGCTCCAGAAGATTATTTGACCTATAGAGAAATGGCGGAAGAGTTACCGACTTATCTTAAAGATTTAGGTTTTACACATGTAGAATTGTTACCAGTAACAGAACATCCTTATGCACCATCTTGGGGTTATCAATCTATTGGATATTTTGCACCGACAAGTCGTTTTGGAACACCACAAGATTTCATGTACTTCGTAGATAAATGTCATGAAGCAGGAATCGGTGTTATTATGGATTGGGTGCCTTCTCATTTTCCTGAAGATGCACATGCTTTGGCAGATTATGATGGAACACATTTATATGATCATGCTGATCCACGTTTAGGTTTTCATCCAGATTGGAAATCTTGTATTTTTAATTATGATAGAAATGAGGTTAGAGAATTTTTGATTAGTAGTGCTGCTTTTTGGGTAGAACATTATCATATTGATGGAATTCGAGTAGATGCAGTTGCGTCAATGTTATATTTAGATTATTCTCGAAAAGAAGGAGAATGGATTCCAAATATTTATGGTGGGAATCATAATTTAGGAGCGATTTCATTTTTGAAAGAGTTTAATGGTCACTTACATGAAGAATTTCCTGATGTCGTAACAATTGCTGAGGAATCGACTTCATTTGATGGTGTAACTCGCCGAGTTGAAGAAAACGGTTTAGGTTTCGACCAAAAATGGATGATGGGTTGGATGAATGATACTTTGGAATATATGAAACGGGATACAGTGTATAGAAAGTTTCATCATAAAGAATTGACATTTAGCTTAGTTTATGCTTTCACAGAGAAATTTATGTTACCGCTTTCGCATGATGAAGTTGTACATGGAAAAGGCTCTTTGATAGATAGAATGCCTGGCGATACTTGGCAAAAGTTTGCTAATTTACGATTGTTATATGGTTATATGTTTACACATCCAGGTGCACAATTATTGTTTATGGGTGCAGAATTTGGGCAGTTTGGAGAATGGAAACAAGCAACAAGCTTAGATTGGCATTTATTACAAAACGATAGTAATAAAAGCTTACAAAACTGGGTTCGTGCTTTGAATAATTATTATACAACTCATCCTGCATTATACGATAAAGCATTCTCACCTGATGGTTTTGAGTGGATTGATTTGAATGATGCTCAGAATAGTGTGATTTCTTATATTAGAAAAGGAAAAGAAGGGCAAAAAACACAAGTTGTGGTTTGTAACTTTACACCTACGGTTCATCATAACTATAGAATTGGTGTACCTGCTCCTGGAAGTTATGTGGAAATATTAAATAGTGATAGGAAAGAATTCGGTGGAAGTGGAGTTGGACATGCAGCTCCTGTTTTGACACAACCACAACCATGGCAAGGTCGAGAACATTCTATGCAGATTGTTTTACCACCTTTAGGAGTGAGTTGTTTTGAGTTGGAAGCGTAACTAATTTTACGAATAATAAAATAATACTAAAAGCCGGAAATCTAACTGATTTTCGGCTTTTTATATTTGATAATATCTCTCAAAGGCTTGTTGGGGTATCATTATTGTAATAATTCTCTTATATTAAGTTACTAATGATTAAAACTATCGTTAAAAAAAATGAAAGGTTTCAAGAGACCAAATCCTTTTTATATCTTTAGGAACGACAATAGAGTAATTTCCTTATAAATAATAAGTTGAATATTCTTATCTTTCTCCTAATTTGGGAATGAAATTCGCTTATATTAAATGACAATTAAGCAATATTAAAAAATAGTAATAATGAAAATATTTAGTGTTTTAATCATTTCATTTTTGGCGTTTACGCAGATTTCAGCTCAAGGGATTGAGTTCTTTCATGGTTCTTTTGAAGAAGGATTAGCGGAAGCGAAATCACAAGGGAAATTGATTTTTGTAGATGCTTATGCAGAATGGTGTGGACCTTGTAAACGCATGGCAAAAACGGTTTTTAAAGAAGAAGCGGTTGGTGAATTCTACAATCAAAATTTCATTAATATGAAAATTGATATGGAAAAAGGAGAAGGACCAACATTAGCACGAAAATATCGAGTAACGGCTTATCCAACATTTTTCTTTATTGATGAAGAAGGTAAAATCGTGGCTTCTGCAAAAGGTGGTAGAAAGACAAAACAGTTTATTTCTTTAGGAGAAAATGCTTTGAAAAAGTATGATAAATCAGGCGTTTATGCGGAGGAATATGAATCGGGTAAAAAAACACCTGAATTATTACGTAAATATGCTTATGCTTTATTAGCGTCAAAAAAGGAACATTTAAAAATTGCGAATGAATATTTAGATGGTGAAAAAGATTTGACAACAAAAACAAATTTAAAAGCTATTTTTGATTTTGCAACAGAATCTGATTCGAGAATTTTTGATTTATTGATTAAGAATAAGGCAGCAATTGTAGCATTGAAGTCGGAAGCAGCTTTTGAAGAAAGAGTAACTGCGGCTTGTATGCAAACGGTGAAAAAAGCGGCGGAATATGAATTTGAGGATTTAGCAATTGAAGCGAAAGATAAGTTAAAATCAATTTATCCTAAAAAAGCAGCAGAATTTTCATTGAGAGCGGATATGACTTACGGACTTGGCACAACTAATGCAGAAATGTATATGAAGGCAAGTAAAAAGTATTTTTCTAAATTTGATATTGAAGATTTCGATGTATATCAAAATGTTGCTAAAACATTGGTCAAGAAATTTGAGACCAATGAAAAAGCAATGAAAACAGCAGAAAAATATGCCAAAGAAGCTGCTGAAAAGGGAAAAACGTCCCAATATTACATGACTTATTCTAAGATTCTATATAAGAATAAAAAAGTAGCAGATGCAATTAAAGCTGCTGAAAAGGCGAAAAAATTAGTAGAAAAAGAAAAACAATCGCCACAAGCGATTGATGCATATATTAAAGCATTAAAAGAAGTCAAACCATAGTTTAATGAATGATTAATTTGTTATCTATCTGATTAAATAACAAATGGACGAATTCGTTTAACTATTAATAGACCGAAAAAAATAACTTAAAAATGATGAAAAGAATAACTATTTTATTGGTTGCTTTTTTGATGGTTTCTAACGTTTTTGCTCAAGGAATTACCTTTTTTGAAGGAACTTGGGACGAGGCATTAGCAACAGCAAAAGAAGAAAACAAAAGTATCTTTGTTGACACCTATACGGATTGGTGTGCACCTTGTAAGAAGATGAGTAAATATGTTTTTACAAAGCAGGAAGTTGGAAATTTCTACAATAAGCAATTTATCAATGTCAAATTGGATATGGAAAAAGGCGAAGGTGTTTCTTTCGCAAAACGCTATGATGTACGTGCATATCCAACACTATTGTATTTTTCTCCAGAAGGAGAATTAGTACATAGAACTGCTGGTTTTAGAGATACGGATAAGTTTTTAGCATTAGGAAAAGAAGCTTTAGACCCTAATAAAAGATTAAGTACATTGACAAAGAAATATGCAGAAGGCGAACGTGCTCCTGAGTTTTTGAGAAACTATGCTTATGCTTCTAAGTCTGCGATTGATTCAAAATATCCAAAAATTGCGGAGGAATATTTGAAAACGCAAAATGAATGGTCTTCAGCTGAAAACATGCAATTTATTTTTGATTTCACTGAAAGTACACATTCTCGCCAGTTCAATTATATGGTTGAAAATAGAGCTTTGTTTGAAAAAGCTTTAGGTAAAGGAAAAATGTTTGGTAAAATTCAATCTATCGTACAAACTCGATTAGATTTGATTATGAATCAAAAAAGTGCTACTAACGAAATTCAAGAAGTTGGTCAATTATTCGATAAAGTATATAAAGGAGAAGCATTAGTGAAATTTGCTGCTTTCAAAATGACTTATTATCGTACTCAAGGTGACCGTGACGGTTTTGCAGAAGCAGCAGTTGATTATGTAGATAATATGAAAAATATTACTGCGGATGAATTGAATTCTATCGCAAGAACTTTTGCAGAAGTAATTGATGACAAAGTAATGTTAGCTAAAGCAATTGATTGGACTAAACGTGCGATTGATATGGAAAATGATTTTACATATCATTATACTTTAGGAGCTTTATATTATAAGTTAGATAAGAAATGGAAAGCAAAACGTACAATTAAGAAAGCTATCAAAATTGGTAAAAAAGCAGATGAAGATACTGCTCCAGTTGAAGAATTAATGAAACAGGTTAAATCTGGAAAAAAATACAGCGAACAATAGGGCAAAAA
>CAZEOC010000050.1:0-14255 GCA_964513525.1 uncultured Saprospiraceae bacterium
TTTTTGGGTGAAAGGGAAGGGAATTACAGTTGATTTATCGGAAAAAGGTTTTTCAGAACTTTCGATACAAGGCGATGAATTAAGTAACTTATATTTTGGTTTAGCGAAAGCGGAAAAGTTGCCCTTTGAGGAAAATAGTCAAGATTTAATTGTCAATAGTTTCTTGATTGATAGAGTAGAAAACCCAAAACAAGCCTTACAAGAAATGTATCGAGTGCTAAAATCAAACGGAAAACTTATTGTCATTTCACCTTTAAATTTTCAGAAAGCGGAACATTGGAAAACCTATTTCCCTCCAATACAAATTCAAAACATTTTAGAAAATATCGGTTTTGAAATATTGGATTGGAATGAAAATATTGAAATCAATGAACCTTTAGATTTTCGTGGAAATTCGGTGAGTTGGAAATGTTTGGGTTTTGTGGTAGAGAAAAATTAAATTTATGTAAGGCAAACGATACTGCTTTTCCAACTTCTTTAATTTCGAAATTGTAACTTTTATCATTTCTTACATTATGTAATCAAAATTGATTACAAACGGAAACCATGAAAAAACATTACAGCTTAATTTTTTTGCTATTTATAGCTTCCTCGATTTTCGCTCAAACCTTACAACCGACAGAAACGGAAGCTTTAATCTTTTTATTAATTGTCAATAATAATGACGAACCAATTTCAGAAGCAGTCAATATTGTTTCAAAAACCACAAAGCAAATTTATAAAGTAAAAAGCGATATAAATGGATTCGCTGAAATCTTAGTTCCAATCAGTGATACGTATTCTATTAATCTAAAAGGAGAACCAAATTATGATGAAATCATCATTCCGAATCAAGCAAATTATGGTTTGCAATATAAGATATTCTACGATGCGAAAAGGAAGGCTAATTTCAATATCGCAACGATTCACTATACACTTAGAACAAGTAAAGGCAAACTTTTATCTGAAAAAGTATTATTAGTAAATGCTAAAACAAAGGAAGAATTTCGATTTGAAACTGATGAAAATGGAGAAGCTACTATTCAGTTACCAAATGCGTCGACTTATGTTATCAATTATAAATCTGTAAAAAATTATGATGTATTAGAAATTCCTAATACAGAGAATTTAAGTATGAATTATAATGCTACTTATGAAGGTTCTTCCGATACGGCAATTTATCCAAATAGGAACGAAGCATTATTTGTTTTGACCTATTTAGACTTTGATTCGATTCCTGTTCCAAATGAAACGCTTCAACTAAAAGGGGAAAAAAGCGGTAAAACATTTAGTGGAATAACGGATAAAAATGGCGAAACGAAAATTTTAGTACCAACAGGCGATACGTATAAAATTGATGCGAAATACTTTAAATCATTTTGGAAAAAAACGATTACTTATGAAGATGTTCGTTCGGTTACAAACGGAACATTGTTTTATATTTCTTCCAAAGAGTATGAAAGACGAATCGCAGAACGAGCTAAAATAATTGCAGAACGAGAAGCGGCTTGGAAAGAAAAAAAGCGTGCTTATGAGGAATACATTAAAGTCTTTGATAAAGCAACTAGAAATCGTGCAGTAATTGCTTATGAAGCTTCCGCAGCGGTTAATTCTTATTTACCTTTCCGAGATACAATTGTTCCGATTGTATTAAATCGAAATCCGCAATGGACGAATAAATTGATGATTGTAGATGTGACTTCGAGTATGACGCCTTATGCAGAACAAGTTAAAGTTTGGTATAATAGACACCAAAATATACAGAATCAAACACAATTTGTTCTTTTTAATGACGGAAATAATCAATTTGATATTGATAAGAAAATCGGAACTACAGGTGGAATTTATTATTGCCCTTTTTGTCCTTATGATGATTTCTTAGATACTTTAAAAAACGTAAGACTGCGAGGCGAAGGCGGTGATGCACCCGAAAATGATATGGAAGCAATTATTGAAGCGATAAATAATAGTTCAAATTATTCTGATATAATTGTCATTGTAGATAATTTGAGTCCAGTTCGAGATATTTCTTTATTGAGTAATTTGAATCAACCCGTTAGAATTATCCTTTGTGGAAAAATACCAATTAATGAAGAATATATCAATATTGCTTATCAAACTGGCGGTTCGATTCATACCAAAAAGGAAGATATTACAGACTTTAGTCGAAAGCTAAATGGGATTCGATTACAAATTGGAAGAGATTTATACATTTTGACAAGAGGACGATTTGTTCATCATATTGAAAAGTAGGGTAGAAGACTCTGCTTTTGTCAACTGTGATTTGTCGAAAGTAAAGGTGAAAATTTAAAAACCAAATTTATAGACTTTTCCCTTTTCATTCCAAACGCCAAATTCATCTTGAAATCGTTCGCCGATAAACTCAAATTCTAAGGAAAATGGTTTATTAGAATCTTCTTTTTTAATAATAAAGGTTGCAGGAAAAGTGCCTGTTTTCAAATTAGCAGCAGTAATATTTTCAGAACCAACGAATTTCCAATTTCCAACTGAAGGTCCAAACATTGCAAATGTATATTCGTTTTTATTCATCGTTCGCAAGAAAATTGCAGGATATTCAAAATTATAAACGCCGTATTTTGTTGGTAATTTATAGGCTTCGCCTTTTGGGTATTTTGGGTTTAATGGTGGAATTTTAGATTTTTCTAATGCATACTCTTCAATATTAAGTTCTGTAGTTAAATCAATATCTGAAAACATAAAATCGTTGGAATTATACCAACGTTCTAAAGTTTCAACATTTCCATTATGCGTTATGGAGTTAGCTACATAAGTACCGAATTTTCGGGTATTTTGATACCAATTTGCAGCTTCTAAATTCCAATCAATTTGATTTTTATAAATGTCTATAATTTTTGATTGATTCAGATAAATTCCAACTTTTGAATTAAACTGAATTTCATTTTTTCCTAACTCACTTAATGTTGAATTATTCAAAATAATACCATTATAATTATTAGAAATCGTAGAGTTTGTAATAATTATATTTTCAGAATTATTCAAAACAACTGCACCAATTTCTACTTTATTAATATCAAAAATTGCGCTTGAATCTGCTCGATAATTATACGTAAAATGACAACTATCTATCGTTAAATTCTGAACATTATCGACTTGTAAAGCAATTCGAAAGCCACTAATATTTAGATTTTCAATCCTTACAGAATTACTATTTTTAATGTGAATAGCAACGCCTTTAAATTGGTCGGGTTTAGTAAATTTGGCTGTTCCAATTAAGGATATATTATTAAAATCAACAGTTAAACTATCGCCTTCGATTGTGATGATTTTTTCGTTTTCGCTTTCGGCTAATAATTGATAATCTTGTTTTTTGATATTTGTATTGGAATTAATAATCAAGCCTTTTTTTAATTCAATTGATTGATTATCAATATTGTTTTTGTCGAATTCGCAATTAGCAAAAGCTAAAATAAAGAAAATTGATATTAGTAAAATAGGATTTTTCATTAAGCAAAATTAAATAAAATTTGATACTTAATATAAAGTTGTCGGACACCTTTAAGGTGTCCGACAACTAAAAAAACGCCATTTCTTTTGGGAAATGACGTTATACATTTTAATTTTTTTATCAATTATCAATTATCAATTATCAATTATCAATTATCAATTATCAATTATCAATTATTCACTATCGCTATACTTACTTGATTCTAAAGCAACTAACATTTGTTGCATTAAATCTGTACCTGCAGTTGGTGAATTTGGTAACATAATCAAATTCGATTTCGTGTTTTCAGACATAGAATTTAAAGTATCATAATGTTGTGTAATGATAATCAAAGCAGATGCTTCTTGTGAATTAATTCCAGCTTTGTTCAATACTTCAACAGACTCTTCCAAACCTTTGGCGATTTCTCGACGCTGATCAGCGATACCTTGACCTTGCAAACGCTTACTTTCCGCCTCTGCTTGTGCTTTCGCTACAATACGGATTCTTTCAGATTCACCTTCATATTCAGCAGCTAATTTTTCACGTTCTGCTGCATTAATACGATTCATCGCATTTTTTACCGCAATGTCAGGATCAATATCCGTTACTAAGGCTTTGATAATTCCATATCCATAATCATGCATTGCTTGTTCTAATTCTCTACGAATCGCAATCGCAATATCATCTTTACGCTCAAAAACATCATCTAATTTCATTTTTGGTACTTCGGCACGAATCGTATCAAAAACGTAAGATGTAATTTGGTCATGTGGATTTTCTAATTTATAAAATGCCTCATAAATTTTATCTTTCAATACAACAAATTGAACAGATACTTTCAATTTTACGAAAACATTATCTTTCGTTTTTGTCTCTACTAAAACATCTAATTGCTGAATTTTTAGGTTCATTTTACCCGAAATTCTATCTAAAACGGGTACTTTAAATTGTAAACCTGCTTGACGAATACTTTGAAATTTTCCAAAACGCTCAATTACATAAGCCGTTTGTTGTCTAACAGTAAATAAACCTGTGAATACTAAGATTAAACCTAAAAAGACGAACACACCATAACTTAAAAAGAACTCTTCCATCGCTATTTATTTTTATTGTTAATTAATTTGATTTTAATATTGTTAAAAACTCTTTGTTTTGTAATGCTTGTAAATTAGAAATAACTTATGGAAATGTTAATAAAAATCCTACGACCAAACTTAAAAAATCGACTAAATCATTAGTAAAGTAATTTAAGTAGAATTAGAAAGAGAATAATTGTATTCTACAGTTAGAAATATAAAAAAGCCTTGAATCTACAACAGATTCAAGGCTTTTAGTATTTTGCTATTTCGCAAATTTTGTTGAAGAATTAATTTATTAGTTAATCTTCTGTAATAACTTCTTCACCCATTTCTCTCAATCTTTTTTCCTCATTTTTTAGCATTTTGGCTAATTCTACAGGATTTTTCTTGTGTAATGGATTAGAATTCATATCCATATATTTTGCTCTGTTTTTTGCTATATCTAAGGCTAAAAATAAAGCTTGACGGAATGAAGATTCATCTGCTTTGTTTTTACCAGCAATATCATGAGCTGTTCCATGGTCTGGAGAAGTACGAATTATTGGCAAACCAGCGGTATAATTCACTCCGTCACCAAAAGATAAAGCTTTGAAAGGAATCAAACCTTGATCATGATACATTGCCAAAATCGCATCAAACTGTTTGAATGTTCCAGAACCAAAGAAACCATCTGCAGGATAAGGACCTAATGCAATAATTCCTTTTTGCTTTGCAGCTAATAAAGTAGGAATGATGATTTTATTTTCTTCTTGTCCAATAACGCCATCATCGCCAGCATGAGGATTTAAGCCTAAAACAGCAATTCGAGGACGTTCTATACCAAAATCAATGCGTAAAGTTTCTCGCATTAAGTTTAATTTTTCGGTAATACGTTCAGGTGTAATCGCCGCAGCAACTTTGTGTAATGGTAAGTGATTCGTTACTAATCCGATTCGTAAATCGCCATTAATCATGAACATCAAACTTTCTTTTGTGTCAAAAGCCTCTGTTAAATATTCGGTATGACCAGGATATTTGAAACCAGCCATATTCATGGCTTTTTTATGAATTGGTGCAGTAACTAAAGCATCAATCATTCCCATTTGTAAATCATTTACTGCTGCTTCTAATGATTTTATTGCATAAGTTCCACCAGTTTCGTTGACTTCTCCAAGGTTAATATTTACCATTTCATTCCAACAATTGATAACGTTGATTTTCTCTTCATTCACCAATTCTGCTCCTTTTGCAATGTAAAATTCAAAAGATTCTAATGCAGCTATTTTTTTATGATAAGAAACTACTTTTGGAGAACCATATATTACTGGTACACAACGTTCTGTAATTTTAGGATGTGATAATGTTTTTAGAATAACTTCTAATCCTATTCCATTAACATCGCCGATTGATATACCAATTCTAACTTTCTTCATTTATAAATTATTAATATTATTTCAATCCTAAGGATAAATGATTTGTAACTAATTCTGTAAAGATAACAATTTTAATAATTATCTATTCAAACCAAATAATTCAGATGATTAAGAGCGAAAAATTACTTTGTTCTAATTAGAGATTTAAGTACCTGAACACAATTATCCAAGTATTCTAACTTGTTGTTTTTTCACTATACTTCTTTAAAAAATGTTCGTATAACTCGGCTATGTTCACATTTTTATAAATCGTATAGCAAAAAAAATAACTGCGTTATTTATACCTGTTTAATTATGTCTAGGTACTTATTACTGTAGACTTTCTCATCTTCTGTTTTTAAATAAAATTAATTCTCCTTCAATCTAATAAATTAAGAAACCTCTTTAATGTTTTTTACGTTATGAGTAACAAGAGAATAAGTAGATGAATCTATTGTTTATTTATTGAATATTCTGCATTAACCACTAAACCTAAATTTTTAATGTTTAAATTGTTTAATTAACCAATTAAAATAAATAAAGATGAATGCTCAAAATAAATCACGAAATCGATATTCTGATAAAGAATTAGCAAAGTTTAAAATTATTGTTGAGGAGAAGTTGGCGAAGACAATAATAGAACGAGATAAAATTGAAAAAGAAATTTATGAAATGAATACAAATGAAAGTAATCGTTTTGATAGTATTGACGAAAGTAACCTTTCTTCTGAAAGAGATTATTTAATTAAAATGGCAGAACGTCAAGAGAGATTTGTTTTAGATTTGAAAAATGCTTTATTACGAATTCAAAATAAAACCTATGGAGTTTGCGTCGTTACAGGTGAGTTAATTGATAAAAAAAGATTGTCCGCTGTTCCGCATACGACCAAAAGTATGAAAGCTAAATTGAAACAATAATTTGCCGTATAAAAAATGCTTTTCAAATTATATTTGAAAAGCATTTGTCATTTATAGATTGAAGTTACTTATTTTTAAAATCGTCTGCCATTTTATTGATTTTATTTGAAATCTCTTCAACACCATCTTGAACGGCTTTAGCAATACTGTTCACATCAATCGGTTCACCACGCATTTCTAACTTTTGAGAAGTTGTTTCTGCATCAGGTAGAATGATTAATAATATAATATATAATGGAATACCAAAACCAGCTGCAACTGTTGCCAATACAAAGGCAATTCTTATCCAAACTGGGTCATTAATACCAAAATATGCGGCTAAACCAGAACCTACTCCACCAACAATTTTATCATCTGGATTTTTATATAAGCGTTTTCCTGTTTTATAATTTGTATGTGTATTCATAGTTTGTTTTTCTTCGTCAAAAATATTTTCTGCACCAAAATCTTCTGGTGTTCCCATTCTTACTATTGCTGCTTGAACATCACTCATCGTTACGATTTTACGATTTTCTAATCGTTGTTGAATAATTTCCGCAGTACGAGATTCTATATCATTAATGATTTCTTGTGAACCTTCATGCTTTTGAAAATGATTTCGCAAGGCATCTAAATATTGTTTCAAATGTTCATAAGCATCATCGTCTATGCTAAAAGGATAACCACTAAGGTTTATATGAAGTATCTTATTCATGTTTAATCTTGTTTTGTTGAATTCGTTTTTTTAGTTGATTTCTTTATAATAATAACTGCAAATTGCTATCTAATTTTACGCTAAATGTGCCGTTGAAAGATTGACACCTTTTACTAAGTCTTCCCAAGTTGCTTTTAATTCATGTAGGAAAGTCTCGCCTTTTTCTGTTAGTTGATAATACTTTCGAGGCGGACCTGAATTAGATTCTTGCCAGTTGTACGTTAATAAATCCATATTTTTTAATCTTGTTAATAGTGGATACAAAGTACCTTCAACAACAATTAATTTGGATGTCTCTAATTTTTCAATGATATCCGATGGATATGCTTCTTTTTGTGAAATAATAGATAAAACGCAAAGCTCCAAAATTCCTCGGCGGAGTTGTTTCTTTGTTTTATCTAATATTTCTTCAATGCTATTGTTCATAGTTTTTGTTTTTTTGATATTACAAAGCTAAGGTAAATTATAATACTATGCAATACATAGTACTGATTTGTAACCGAATAATAGGCGAACAATAGTTCTTTGTCGACGAAAGGAATTAGAAGTTAGACTTTCTTAGATTTTAAATAAATGTATTTTTTGGGTGAAATGGGAAAATTGCTGATAATGGATTAGTAATATGAATTAATTAGTGTTGCATCGTAACAGCCTTTAATATTAAAAATGTAGGTTGTTCTTACAGAACGCCGAGATTTTCTTCAATTTATGCCTATAAATAGATTGCTTCTGCGAAGTATTTATTATAAAGTCGAAATTTTTTTTAAACTTTAATTCATATTAGAATGGTAATTCAAAGTGCAGATAGAAGTCACTTTCGTTAAATTCATTCCAAGTATATTCGAGCTGTAAGGTAAAATCGTTATAGATTACAAAATTCAAACCTGTTCCGACTGACCATAAATGTTGATTAGAGAATGAATTGGTTTGACTATAAAATGGATTATTGACATAAGCGTTATCTTGAAAAATAGTGCTATATATTTTTAATGGGAAATATTTACGTTTTCGATTTTCCTTTTTCTTATTTATAGACAGGTTTTTATCTAACCATTCATATCTTAAACTACTTCTCAACATGGCAAAGTCTAATCCATCAATTACATAATATTCAAAACCTCTCATATAGTTTGTTCTATAACCAATCGCTTGACTATTAAAATAAGGAGGTTGAGAACGAATTAAACTAATTTTACCACGTGCATCGAACGCAGCACTAAATTTCTTATAAATTGGTTGATAATAAGCAAAAGTTGGCGTTACTGTTAAGGTATTAATATCATTAAAAATTCCAAATCCTTCTTTTGTAATCGCAGTTGAAAAGAAATATCCTTTTAAGGGATAAGGACGAAAATCTCTATAATCGGAAGTGAATTTATAACTTAATGCAAAATAACGTTGTCTTGTATTTCCATCTAAAAAGAAGTCAGGGTTTTCGATTGAAGCGAAATCAGAAATTTGATGCTGACTAAATCGAAGTTCAACATCTTGACGATTATAAACGCCTTTTTGGAACCTTAAAGCAGCGGATAATCGAAATCTACGAATGATAACAGAATCATTATTGTTGATTAGTTCTAACTTATTATCTACGGTTTTTAATCCCCATTCTTTGGCTTGTCCGTAAAGAATATCTCCTCGAAATCCTACCGTTTTGGCTTTATTAAAATAAGGTAAATCATAAACGAATAAGAATTTAGGCTCATAGCCTAATTGTAAATAAGCGGATAATAAATCTCGCCTTCCTGTTAAATTTCGATGTGTTAGTTGGAAAGTGTAATTGAGTCGATTTAGTTGGCGATTTTGTTCTACCCACCAAACATTAAAATTTCTATCAGCGAAACTAATATTTAGAAGTGGATAAATATACCAAGCTTCTTCTACTGTTAATTCAATAGTAGAAGAAGTTGGTGAATTTGAATTATTTTGGATACTTACAGTACTAAATAATCCAGTACTTTTTAATAGTAATTCATTCTGATTAAAAATAGATACTAAATCAGAAATCAGTAAAGTATCTCCAACAGAGAAATTAAGTTCTCGTAAAACGTATGCCGTTCGAGTCTTTTTATTTCCTTTTACATTTATACTATCAATAACGACAAATTCACTTTGAGCAAATGATATTTGAGTGATGAATAGCAACGAAAAGGTGATCAAAATACTCGGTAAACAATACTTAATATTCTGAATGAATTTGAACATTGAAGATAATTTTAATGAACTTCTTAAGTTTATTGGACGCTTAATAATAATAGACTTTGTCGCTGAAAACCTATCCGTTCTTATTCCGAAAAGGAACAGTTTATCTAACGCGTTCCAAAATCATACTCCAAAGTTTCTCATAAGGAATTACCTCCATCTCATGTAACAAACCTCTATATTTGAATTTCTCTTCTTCTAATCTACTGTAATATTTATCCGTATTACTCAAATTGTCATATCTGAAATCAACCTTTGATAATTGTTGTAATAATCTAATAAATTGAATTGCTCTGAAATAATCATCTTTCTTCAGTTGACGATTTGCATAATTTTTCAATCTATCAATTCGCTCTGTTGCAGCAGCATAACTATTCTTTTCAATCAAAAATAATACTTGAGCTATTAATGCTAAGATTGCAAAAATTCTTTGGTCTTTCGGATATAAAACAGGATTATTCAAGAAGCGAGAAAGACGGAAATTCTTACGTCTTTGTGCTCTCAAGATTGGATTAGTAGCAGCTTGTGCCTCAATGATATAGTTTAAATATATATCATACATCGCCCATTTTTCTTTATCGTCACCAGTCATCTTTTTAAACTTAGAATGACTTGATGCTTTCTTATAAATAGCTAATGCATTGATATAATTATCTGTATGCATGGCTAATAATAAGTAATACTCCATGAACTTGAACCAAGTTATACTACCTTCTGGAAACGACTGAAGACATTTCTCCGCATTTACCTTTCCTTGATTATAATCTTTTAAATGTAAATAAGCATTCATTTTCTTTAACTGGAAAGTTGCTAATTTATCATCTTGATAATATCGAGGATTTTCTTCAATATACTGCTCGGCATTTTCACAAATCTGTAAAGCACTATTATAATCATCCAACATTTCATAACGATATGCCCAAACTAAATACATATTGTAGAAAATGATTGGAGATTCATACGTTTCAGATAATCCAACTAATGCATTACAATAAACGTCAATTTTTTCCTCTAAATTATGATTCTTATGAGCAGGTTTATGATAGTTCATTGTCACTCGTTGGTAGAATTCTTCCGAACGAATTTCAGCATCTAAAATATCTTGATATTGCTTACTGTATTGGTCATAATCTTCGTAGTTCTTCTCATCACCTGTTAGCGCAGCATATCTTCTTAATATTCTCGCACAGTTCACAATAACATCAGCAAATTTGAATTTTAATGCAGTTGTTAATAATTGACGAGCTAAACTTGCTGCGGTATGTTGTGCATTATTCGATAATAAGATTTTCACTAATGTCCAATCTTTATTACAAGAATAATATGCTCTATCATAAGATGAAGTAGACGGTAAGTTGACATCTAAAAAGAAAAGTGTATTTAATAAACGTTTTCTAAATCTTGATTTTAATTGTCGATACTTATCATCTGTAGGACTACAAGAATATAAAAAAGTGGCAGCATCTCTATCATTTTTGAATTTATTCGCCATTAAGGCTTCATAAAACTCATTAAATTTTGAATTTTTATGCTTTAGTGAGTGGTCATCAAAGATTTCTATTTTTTTTACCTTTTTCTTTGTGACAATTTTGGAGATTTCTATTAGATGCTTCATCAGCTGATTTTATTAAGTTCACTTGTTTTTATAAATAATTTATTTGTTTTTTCGTAACAAGGTATTTAAGGGCAGGCTATAATAACAATGTCACAAATTTATACCGTTTTTTTGTATGAAACAAATTAATTATTAATAAAAAAAAGAAATAGTAATTATTTAACTTTTCTGAACTGTCGAATAAATTCTGTAGGATTTAGGTAACCAGAAGTGTCTGTACTATATCCTGAGCCTAAAGGTGCATCTATTTTCCATCTTATTTCTAAATGTAAATGTGCATAGTAAAGCCCATCAACATTTCCGATTGTCGCTATTTTTTGTCCTTTTATAATCCCATCTCCTTGTTTAATGAAAATATCTTGACAATGTGCATAAAGAGATTCTCGTAATTCGCCATTAGGCATTTGGTGGACTATTCGAACTACTTTCCCCCAACCTCCTTTATAATCGTTTACTTCCGAAACTATTCCATTACCAATAGAAAAAATAGGTTGACCCAAATCAGAGTTACCACCAGTAATAGCATTCCAATCATCACCTAAATGTGTGTTTTTCATAAATGGTTGAGCATTATAGTAACCTTCGCCGTCAGGTTCTCCAACTGGGAAATTAAAACCATTAATTCCGTATTTGGGATTATTCCCAAAAAATAATTCATATCTATTTTGAGTATCCTTTTCTGTATTTGTTAAAGTATTATTAGACTTTATTATTCCTTTTTCTTGGGGCAATGGTTTGTTACAACTCGATTGTAGCCATATTGTTAAAAATATAATTAATGGAAATATTAACGATTGAGTTCGAAAATTCATATTGATTTTAATTTTTAATAAAACAAGGAAGCATCTTTGATATAATAAGAGTAAGATATTATTTAATAATCGGCAAACAAACCCAAAACTGTTATCTAATTATTAAATATATTAAGAATGGATAGAGCAAATATTTCTAATCGGATTTGTAATGAAAATATAAGTCCTGAAAAGTCTAACTGGAAGACTGATCTTGAGCGTATGCCATTAAGCGATATTTTTGAATCTGCTTTAAACGGTGGAACTTGTCATATCTTATTGGTAGAGGATCATTTAATGTGTCAATTATTGGCAAAGCGTTTTCTTTTGAAATGTGGTTATACTGTTGATACTGTTTCTGATGGTACAGATGCAATAGACATGGCAAAAGAAGTAGAGTATGATATTATTTTGATGGATTTGAACTTGCCAAAGAAAGATGGTTTTGAAGCTACAGAAGGAATTAGAGCTTTAAATAATTTCAACTTCAAAACGCCAATCCTTGCATTAACAAATTCTTCTGAGTATGAGGTCAGAAAGAGAATGTATGCTGCTGGAATGAATGATTATATTGGCAAACCTTTTAATCCCAAAGAGTTATATCAAAAAGTAAAACATTATACTTTCGTATAATTAAAATTTTATTACACAATCTACAGTTCAAATCTTCTTCCCTTTTACTTTGGTTATTTTTAATCAATGTAAAAGGGCTTTTTTATGTCAATTCTTGACTAATTTTTATTTTGAATCCATTTTTTAAAAACAATACAAGATAAATAAGACGTTAAACGTTTCATAAGTTAAAGGGAATGATTTTCAATCCTGTTTTGAAAATAGTAACTTTGAGTATTATATATTGTCAAATAAGAAAAATAAAATAATGAAAAATATATTAACACTTGTATTTATTGTTTGTGTAAGCATAGGTTTGTCTGCACAAATTACAGTTTCTGGTTTGTTGACGAATGATTGTGAAGCTTCGGATTCTATACATATTTTGGAGCATGATGGAATTGCTTTAAGAATTATTAAGACGGTTGCTTTAGAAGAAAATGTTACTGGCTTATCGTTTAATTTTGAATTTGACAAGTTAGAACAAGGTTTCTATTTTTTAGGCTTACAACCTAATAATGTGAAAGCAATTATTTTAGGAAAAGAAAAATTAGTTACGGTAAAAGGTTCTTGTCAAGGTTTATCAGCAGCAAGTGTTCAGTCAGTTACGAATACGCAATTTTCTGCTGCTTTCGCTAAGACACAACAGCTCAATCAAGATTTTTCTGTTCAGGTAAATGCTATCCGAAATGCGAGAGGAAATGCAGAATTAATTAGTAAAGCATCTGCGGAAATGGGAAAAATTGATGAGAAAAAGCGTCAATTATACAATGAAACAAAAGTGAAAAACCCTTTTATTGGTAATGTGATTGGGCTTTATACTTATTTAAGTTTTCAGAATAACAATAAGAAAACTTATCAAAATGAAATTGAATATTTTGGTAATGAATATTTCTCATTTATAAACTTATCTGACCCACAGTTTAATCGTATTCCTTTCTTGTTTGACCAAGTAAGACAATATACGCAGACACTAACACAAGTTAGTCAACCAAATCAAGTACAAGATGCTTTCTCAACACGATTATTGAGTCAAGTTCCGCCGAATACAAGAACACATAAATGTGTTTTAGCAGGTATTTTTAATGGTTACCAACAAGGTAATAATCAAGCATTATTTGCAAAATACGGAGAACAATATTTGAAACTTTATGGTAATCAAAATCCTGATGTTGCGGCTAATTTAGCACCACAAATTAATATGGCTAAATCATTTGCAGTAGGAGGTGAAGCACCAGATTTCACCATGAAACAGGTTGATGGAACGGATTTGAAATTAAGTGATTTGAGAGGGAAAGTTGTCTTAGTCGATTTTTGGGCAAGTTGGTGTGGACCTTGTAGAAAAGCAAATCCTGAAGTAGTTAGAATTTATAATGAATACAAAGAGAAAGGCTTTGATGTTTTGGGTGTAAGTTTGGATAGAAATAAAGCTTCTTGGGAAAAGGCAATCGAAAAAGATAAATTGACATGGCATCATGTTTCTGATTTGAAAGGTTGGAAAAATG
>CAZEOC010000051.1:0-14192 GCA_964513525.1 uncultured Saprospiraceae bacterium
GATTACTTCTTATTTTCGTCTTAATGGCGTGCAACTTGTTCAAATACGACATATGTCGTATTAAATCCTTATAAAAACAAGTTAATAATTATTAAATGGTAAAATATTATTTACAAAATGTAAGATAAAATTATATTTTAAAGTGTACAAATCGATAAGAAGATAAATCTAATCCGAAAAAATTACTTTTAGTAATTTTTTCGGATTAAGTTCGCTCTTTGAAAGTATCTTGTGGCAATAACTTTCTAAAATGAGAATGAATTGGAATAAATTAAGGCTTAAAAAATTTGTAAAAAGTCAAGCTGTGAAGAATGAGTGGATTAAATTCACGCCGAATTACAGTATAACTATCTATGCCGCAAAGCCATCTAAAAATTACTTGATTCCATTAAAAATTATTATTACTCACGATTCATTTGTTATTTTAGAATTACAGAATAGAAAGATGATAAAGCTTTCGATGCCAAGAATTCTTAAGTTAAGAATTGCTCAAGCGGCCGAAAACTATATTATTTCGATTTACTATTTCAATACTTTAATCGTTACTTTCAATTGGTATGATGTGAGTCAAATTCCATTTTTGACGGATAAACTAATGGACATTTTAAAGGTTGATTACCATACTACAAAACAGATTTATAATAATACAGAAGAATTGGTTTTTCATTCAAGAATCGGCAACAAAACACATCAAATTTTCAAATTACGAGATAATAAAAATGCTTGTCATTTGGATTTTCAAGACCAAATCAGAACAAAACTCACTTTCGATTGGCAATTGTTTCGGTTGAGGTTAGAGAATTTGAAATTGCAAAATAAAGTAGAAATCAGTTTTATTGATATTGATAAAATTAATTTTGTTTTAAGAGAAAGTCAGCAGCATCACGATTTTGATTTATTATTAATCACAATAGAAAGTAAAGGGTTTGGCATCAAGCAATTAGTAAATGTAGAAACAATTTTTAACAATCAATTTGAACCGAAATCTTTATTCAAAATTAATCCTAAATTAACTTTTAATACCGTTCAGAATGTTGTTGATTTATTAAAAAGTAAAGTAGAATTAGCAGAGGTAGAAATTGAATTTAATGTGGTTTAAATTGAATTAAGATTAAAAAATTAGTAGTATTCAGCATCATAAAACTCAAAATGAAACCAAAACAAAAAGTCATATTTGTTCCTAAACAATCCTTGACAATCTATAATAATAAGGAAAAAATAAGGGCAACAGCAATTAAAAAACCAGCAGGACATAATCGAAAATGGGCAGGGATTTTATTTGGCGAAATGTTATTGATTCCATTTTTTTCTTATCGCTTATTTGCCTTAGTTGTTCCAATAGAAATTATGGTTCTGTTTGGAATATATTGCCTTGGAATTCTTTATACTTTATATCAATTAATCGGTCATTTTCGTTATAAATACGCTGCTACAGACGAAAGAATCATCTTTACACCAAACAAAATATTAACTGCGGATTCTCGTAATCGTGCCATCGAGTCGCCATATTTTTTTGAATTATTCATAAAAATGAAAAAGGGTATTACTGAAATAAAAGTGATGAATTTTCAACGAGAAATTATAGAATTTGAACTTTTAGATATTCAAGATTTGGTGTATTTTACAGATGGTTTATCCAAACTCTATGAAGTAGAATTTTTTCACGCTCAACAGATTAATTCAAGAACAGAAAAAGTGATTTTCTTATCTAAAAATGGATTTCATTATAATAAATTGATTTTGATACGAGAAGAGAAAAATTTACAATTTAAGTTCTTCGATTATCCTCAAAAAGAATTGATTTTTGATTGGAACAAAAAGCTGTTATTTATTAATAATTTAACAACTAATAAAGAAGAGGAAATAGCGATTGATGAAATTGAGACAATCAAAGTGATTTTATCAAAAACATATAATACAAAACAAAGTAAACTCTATATCAATACTTTTGCAGTCAAAATTTCCCTACGTTCAAGGAAGGTTTTAAACATCGCTTTTTTTGATTTAGAAGATAATTTAATGACACTTTCTGTTTTTAAGACTGCGACTAATTTTATTAAAACACTCCAAAAACAAGCATTATTAAATCATGTAAAATTAGAGTTAGAAGCTTTTTAAAGGTTTTAGTCTCTTTTTTATTAACCTTAACTATATAGATGGACAGATAGAAAAATCTAAAGTAATGGTGTCGTAGCTATGCTACTTTATAACTTAAAACTTATTATTTTCTAATAAAAATTAACAATTTTCTACCCAATTTTCAATTAATAAAAATCCACAAAAAATCGTTATTTAGAAAAAATCTAATTAAAAATTAGGTGTTTTAAAAATCCTGTTTTATGTTTGCATCGTCGTTGTTTGGAAATAGTCCAAATAACAATAAGCAAAAACACATATTTTTTTCACTACTTATCTATATTAAATCTAAATAAAAATTAGAAAACAAAAACTATGAACAAATTAATGAAAACAAACTTTAAAATTCTGGGGCTTTTAATCATTTTTGCATTGGGAATTGCATCATGTGGAGACGATACATCGGATGAACAATCTTATGACATCCCAGCTACTTACGATTTTGACAACGTTAGTTATAGTGGACAAACGCAGCGTTTAGCAATGTTGCAAGAAATGAAAACTTATATGTCAACAGCGAATACTGCTGGAACAGCTGTAAGTGCGGATAGATTGAAAGCAATGTTTGAAAATGATGCAGCAAATGCTGGTTTCATTCAAACTTATGACGATTCAAAACAATTAAAAAGTAAAACACTTGAAAATCAACAAACGGTTTTTGAAGGTTTATTTGAAGATTTTGAAACGGCAAGTCAATCGACTATTCCTGCAATCAATGGAACGGCAGGTGTACAAGTGAGTTTAGATGGAGTAAAAGCGTATTTTGTAAACGGAAATGGTTTAGAATATACACAAGTCATCGAAAAAGGATTAATGGGCGCTTGTTTATATTATCAAGCAACTGCGGTTTATTTTGGTGCAGACAAAATGGATGTTGATAATGCGACTGTTGTAGAAGGTGAAGGTACAGAAATGGAACATCACTGGGATGAAGCATTTGGATATTTAGGTGCACCAATTGATTTTCCGACGAATACAGATGGTTTAGTATTTTGGGGAGATTACTGTAATGATAGAGATGCATTGTTAGCAACAAATGCTGGCGTTATGGATAACTTTTTGGCAGGTCGTGCGGCGATTTCAAATAGTGATATAGAAAGCAGAGATGCTGCAATTATTGAGGTTCAGAAATATTGGGAATTAGTAGTTGTTGGTTCTGCCATTCATTATATTAATTCTGCTTTATCAAATTTTGCTGATGATGCACGTCGTAATCACGCTTTATCAGAAGCTGCAGCTTTCACTTATTCGCTACAATTCAATCCGAATAAGAAAGTGACGAATGCAAATGTTGCAGAAGTTTTAGTGAATATCGGCGGAGATTCAGATTTCGCAAATATGAACTTCTACACAATTACAGAATCAGAATTGAATGCAGCGAAAGACGCTTTAGCAGCGTATTATAGTTTAGAAGATGTAAAAGATAGTTTATAAAGTATAAGGATAAATTAGGTATCCGACACTTTGAAAGTGTCCGATACCTTTATATAATTTTTCATTATGAAAACATTCAAAATTAGCATACTCTTATTTTTTATTGTATTAATAACCGCTTGTGGACCAGATGAACCCGTAAGTACAGGTTGTGATACGGAATTTGACCAAGAGGCAATGTTTACGAATTTAGCAGATAATCTGATTATTCCAGCTTATGCAGATTTGAAAACACAAGTTGATGATTTATCAACTAAAAATGCCGATTTTCAATCCAGTTTGAGTTCAACAGACTTAGTAACTCTACGTGCTACTTTTCAAGAAACTTATCGAATTTGGCAATCTGCTTCGCCTTACATTTTTGGTCCTTCAGAAGATGTTTTCTTATTTAATAGTGTCAATAATTTCCCATTAAATGTAGAAGAAACGGAAGCAAAAATCACAAATGAAAATTATGACTTCTCAAGCCCAGATGCTTTTGATAAAGGTTTTCCTGCAATTGATTATCTATTATACGGCATCGGAAACGATGAAACAGAAATTATCAATCAATTCACAAATGAACCAAAATATCTAACTTATTTGACGAAAGTCATCGAAGATATTAAAACTCGAGTTGATGCAACTGCAACAGGTTGGAACGATTACAGAGCAACTTTCGTAACGAATACTGGAACAGCAGCAGGAAGTTCCTTGAGTTTAATTGTTAATGCTTTTAATCAAAATTACGAATACATCAAACGAGAAAAATTAGGGATTCCTTCTGGCGTTTTAACTTTAGGCTTTACAAATCCTACGAAAGTTGAAGCCTTTTATTCTGGTTCTTCAGTTGCTTTAGCAAATCAAGCTTTATCCAAAAGTTTTGAATTTTACTTAGGTAAAAATGGCTTAGGCTTAGATGATTATTTAAGAGCGATTGGCACAATGAAAGATGACATCACTTTAGATGAAGCAATCCAAGTACAATTTCAAACTGCAATAAATACAGTACAAGATTTAGGTACAATAATTCCACTTTCAGAATTGGTAGAAACAGAAACAACCGAAGTCGTTAATGCTTATAATGAAGTCACAAAACAATTAATCAATATCAAAACCGATATGCCTTCTGTACTTTGTGTATCAATAACTTATATTGATAATCCGAGTGATGCAGATTAGAATAACAACGCACAAAATCAAAGTTTAAATAGAAACCGTCATTCCGACTTCCGTCGGAATGACGGAAATATTTTGGAAATGAAAAATTACCAAAAACCAATATTAATCAATCCATTAATTACTTTCCGTTTTCTTTTTGGAATTTTAATGGCAGTTGGTGCAGTTCGTTTTATGTTGTCGGATTGGATTCATCGACTTTATGTTGCACCTACTTTCTTCTTCAAATTCTATGGTTTTGAATGGATAACTGTTCCAAATGAAATTGGCTGTTATATTTTATATTCACTTATCGTAATTTCTGCTTTGGGAATCGCATTCGGTGCGTTTTATCGCCTTTCGGCAATTACGTTTTTCCTCACTTTTTCCTATTCCGAATTATTAGATGCGACCAATTATTTGAATCATTATTATTTGGTTATTTTATTGTCTTTTTTATTAATATTCCTACCTGCAAATAGAAAATATTCGATTGATGTTTGGCGAAAGCCAGCAATAGAAACTGATAAAGTTCCTGCTTGGACAATTTATATTATTATCTTTCAACTGTGTTGTGTTTACTTTTTTGCAGGTTTAGCAAAACTAAATTATGACTGGATTTTTCGAGCAATGCCAATGGCTATTTGGTTACCCGAACGAGCAAATTATCCGATTTTAGGTTACTTTTTCCAATTCAAAGAAACGGCGTTTTTATTTAGTTATTTTGGTGCATTTTATGATTTAACAATTTGGCTTTTTCTATTAAATCGTAAAACTCGACCTTTAGCTTATATTGCCGTAATCGTCTTTCATGTATTAACAAAAATGTTATTCAATATTGGTTTATTCCCAATGATAATGATGATTTCAACTTTGATTTTCTTTAGTGGAAAATGGCATGAGAAATTGCATAAAAAGATTATTCAAGTATTAAAAGGAATAAAAAAACCGTCATTCCGACCCACGAGGTTTCGGGGTAAACTGCACTCGGAATCTCCTAAGCCTAAGGACTCAATATTTAAACTTTTAGTTTCTTTTAGTAATTCAAGCTTTGATATTAGAAATTACTTCTTTTCTAAAAAAGACTTTTTTCCGTTGCCTTTGGGAGATTCCGACTTGCATCGGAATGACGGAAAGTTTTGGACTTTAAAACCTCGCACTTATTCGAGACTAATTCCATACGCTTTAGCAATTTACATTTTCTTCCAAATCCTTCTACCCTTTCGCTATTTGTGCTATCCAAATCACTTATTTTGGTCAGAAGAAGGTTACCGTTTTTCCTGGCGAGTAATGTTGGTAGAGAAACACGGTTTAGCGACTTTCACAGTTGCAGACAGCGAATCAAATCGAAAATCTGAAATCGTTAATGGTGATTATTTGACGCTTTATCAAGAAAAACAAATGGCAATTCAGCCAGATTTTATATTGCAATTTGCACATCATTTGGCGAAAGAATATGAGAAAAAACATGGTTTTATTAATCCAATTGTAACAGTTGATGCTCATGTTGCGATGAATGGACGAATTAGTAAACAATTAATTAAATCTGACGTAAATTTGGCAACAATTAAAGATGGATTTTTACCAAAAAAATGGATTACTAATTATGAATAAAAATTGAACTCACCCTAAATCCCTCTCTTGAAAAAGAGGGACTTTACTCCGCAATTTAAAGTAATTTATGCAACTAATACTGTTACTTTCTATTTAAGAAAAAGGTTATGATTGAGTTCTAACATTAATAAAAAAATTATGAACCTAAAGACTTTACTAACAATCAGTTTATCACTTTTCACACTTCTTGCTTTTGCTCAAAAAGACAAATCGCCTTATATTATTTATAATAAAAAAGGTAAAAAAGTAGCTTATAAAAAATTGCTGAAATCTGCTAATAACAATGATATTATCTTATTTGGTGAGTTTCATAATAATCCAATTTCACATTGGTTACAGTTAGAATTAACAAAGGATTTACAGGAAGAAAATGATTTGATTTTGGGTGCAGAAATGATTGAAGCCGATAATCAAACTGCTTTGGATATGTATTTGAAAGCTGAAATTGACCAAAAAGGTTTGGATACAATGGCGAGATTGTGGAACAATTATGATACAGATTATGCTCCTTTAGTCGATTTTGCCAAAGAAAATAAAATCCCTTTCATTGGAACGAATATTCCGAGAAGATATGCCAGTATGGTTTTCAAAAAAGGTGGTTTTCCTGCTTTAGATAGTTTGTCTGATTTAGAAAAAACATGGATTGCACCGCTTCCGATTCCTTTTGATATAGACTTGCCACAATACAAAAAGATGTTTGAAATGATGGGCGGACACGGCGGAACGGATATTGTGAAAGCTCAAGCGATTAAAGATGCAACGATGGCTCATTTTATTTTAGAGAATTATACCAAAGGAAGCACATTTCTACATTTCAATGGTGCTTTTCATTCAGATTTCCATGAAGGTATTTTATGGTATTTACAGCAGCAAAAACCTGATTTGAATTATATGACAATTTCAACTGTTTCTCAAAAGGATATTAGCAAATTGGAAGAAGAAAATATCGGACGTGCGGATTTTATTATTTGTGTCGATGAAGATATGACAACGACTTATTAGCGTTTTATAATCATTATTTAGAAATAATCTAATTAAAAATTAGTTGATATAAACTTCCGTTTGTAATTTTGTTTTTATTCCGATAAATCGAAATTTTTCAGACAGGATTTACAGTTTTTTTTTAGAAAAAACTTGATACTTATAATTTTTTTTATTCCGATAAATCGAAATTTTTCAGACAGAATTTACAGGATAAACAGGATATTTTAATGGCAAAGCCATTAATCTTCTTTTCCACAAAGTGGAAAAAACATCCTGTTTACCCTGTCTGAAAAGTTTACGAAGTAAGAAATAATCTTTTTCAATTTAAGTCAAAATGACAACAGAACAATTAACATATAAAATCATCGGTGCGACTTATGAAGTTCATAAAATTTTAGGCGGTGGATTTTTGGAAAATGTTTATGAAAATGCTTTGGTTGTAGAGTTAAAGAAAAGAGGTTTGGAAGTCGAGCAACAGTTTAGGATTCCTGTTCATTACAAAGATGTTTTAGTTGGTGATTATATAGCAGATTTATTTATTAATAAAATGGTAATTGTAGAACTAAAAGCAGTTTTAGAATTAAAAGCTATTCACGAAGTTCAACTTGTTAATTATTTGAATGCAACTAAAATTGATATTGGTTTACTCGTAAATTTTGGTGAATATAAAGTTGATATTAAAAAGAAATTCCGAAAATATAATAAGTGAAATTAGACAAGCATTTTTGAATAGAATTTATAACAAAATCTTTTTCCGCAAAGCGGAAAAAGATCCTGTCTATCCTGTAAATCCTGTCTAAAAAACATTCCGATTTATCGGAATAAAATATTAATAATGAGGCAAATAATAATCTTTTTTCTAATTGTTATTTCAACAATAGCAAACGCTCAGAAAATTTCGGGTATAATTACAGATAGCACTAATAATCAACCGATTATAAAAGCTTCTGTAATGCTTAATTCAGGAATTGCTTTTCAAGAAACCGATAAGAATGGCTTTTTTGAGATTGATAATTTGAAAAAAGGAAATTATACTTTAACCATTTTCGCAGAAGGTTTTACAACAGTTTATAAAAACGTTTCCATTATTAATGATGAAAATATCAATATTAATATTCAATTATCTTCCTTGAATATTGATTTAAAAACAGTTGATGTAAAAGCAAATCGTGGAGATAATGTCAGTGTCGGTCGATTGAGAAATGTAGAAGGTGTAGCGATTTATGCTGGTAAAAAGAGCGAAGTCATTTTATTGGAAAATATGGTTGGAAACTTAGCGACAAACAATGCTCGACAAGTTTACAAAGGTATTGCTGGATTGAATATTTGGGAAAGTGACGGAGCAGGTTTACAATTAAGTATCGGCGCAAGAGGTTTGGACCCAAATCGAACTTCCAACTTCAATACTCGACAAAATGGTTATGATATTTCTGCCGATGCACTCGGTTATCCCGAAAGTTATTATACACCGCCAACACAAGCATTAGAACGAATTGAAATTGTTCGTGGTGCAGCTTCTTTACAATACGGTCCACAATTTGGCGGTCTACTAAACTTCGTTTTTAAGAAAGGAAAAGAAGACAAACCTTTTGAATTTACAACTGAAAACACCGTTGGTTCATTTGGCTTATTGACGACCTTTAATAGTATTGGCGGAAGCAAAAACGGTTGGAATTATTACGGTTTTTACCAATATAAACAAGGAAATGGTTGGCGAGAAAATTCGGAATTCAATCAAAATACCGCTTATGCAAGTCTATCTAAAACGATAGGAAAATTCACGATAAATGGGCAATTTACTCGAATGAATTATTTAGCGCAACAAGCTGGCGGCTTGGTAGATTTTGAGTTTGAACAAGACCCACAACAATCTAAAAGAGCAAGGAATTGGTTTAAGGTAAATTGGAATTTAGCGGCTTTAAATTTAGATTATAAGTTTAATAAAAACACTAAATTAAATAGTCGATTTTTCTATTTAAATGCAAGTCGTCAAGCATTGGGAGAATTAGGCGCAATCAATCGTCCAGACCCTTTACGAGAGCGAGATTTAATCCAAGGAACATATAATAATTTTGGTAATGAAACTCGCTTGATTCATAAATATTATATCAACGAACAAATCACGACTTTTTTAATTGGAACTCGTTATTATCAAGGTTTGACAACTAATAAGCAAGGCGATGCTTCTGACGGTTCAGATGCCGATTTTACGTTTGCAAATCCCGATGATTTAGAACAATCAGATTATGAATTTCCAAGTAGAAATATATCTCTTTTTGCAGAGAACTTATTCAATATTACAGATAAATTAACGATTACGCCTGGCGTTCGATTTGAGTATATTCGGACCGCTTCTGAAGGTTATTATAAAGAAAGAGTTTTCTCTGGCGGACAAGTTATTTTTGAGCAGAAATTTGAAGATTCGCAAGTCAATCCTCGTTCTTTGGTTTTGGCAGGTTTAGGAATCGGTTATAAACCGACCCAAAATATAGAATTATACGCTAATGCTTCCCAAAATTATCGTTCGATAAACTTCTCAGATTTGGCAGTTGTCAATCCAAATTTGGTGGTTGATAGTTTGTTGCAAGACGAAAAAGGCTTCAATATCGACTTTGGAATTCGTGGAGAATTTCGAGATAATGCGATTCGTTTTGATGCCAATATTTTTCATTTATCCTATCAAGATAGGATTGGAACTGGAGAGATTATCATTCCTGACCCTGCAGTTATTGAACGTGCCGTTGCGTACAGAACAAATATTGGCGATGCTCAAATTTTTGGAATAGAATCTTATATCGAGGTCGATTTTTGGCGATTCATTCAACCTGAAAATACAGATTTCAGCTTAGTTGCTTTCTCTAATTTCAGTTTCTTGCAAGGAAAATATACTTCTGGAGCATCCGATTTTAATGGAAATGATGTCGAATTAATTCCACCATTTTCTATCAAAACTGGACTTAATTTCAAGTACAAAACTTTCAAAATTGCTTATCAATTTGCTTACACGGAAACGCATTTTACCGACGCTACGAACGCAACACTGGTAGCCGATGCAACTCGAGGTTTGATTCCTGCTTATCATGTTCAAGATTTGTCTGCTGCTTACGAATATAAACGATTCAAAATTCAAGCTGGCATCAATAATTTGACGAATAACTATTACTTCACTCGTCGTGCTGCGGCTTATCCTGGGCCCGGAATTATTCCAAGTGATGGTCGGAATTTTTATGTGACTTTTGGGGTTAGGATTTAGAGTTTTTTGACACGGATTTTCACAGATTACACGGATTTTTTGTATTTTTTGTATTTTTATTAAAACTTAAATCATTCATTATGACAAAAGAAGAAGGGATTCTATTGAAATATATGCGACTTTTAAATCATTTGAGTATTGATTTAAAACTAAAATTAATTTCGCTACTGACGGAAAGTATTAGTAAAGACGTAGAAGAGAAGGCAAAGAAAAACGACGATTGGAAATCATTATACGGAGTTTGGAAAGATATGGATGAAGATATTGTCGAGGAAATTCGTGCCTCACGAATGGAAGAACGAGAAGTCATTGATTTCTTAACTTAACCAAACTTTTATAAAATCTATGCTACAACCTATCAACAAAAAATTAACCATAGATTATCAACCAAATAAGTATTTAATTATCGAATATGGCGATTATGAAAAGCAGAAGAAGTATGCTTGGTTATTATCTTTTGAATATCTCTTACCTTTGATTCTGATATTATTATTTACCTATTTAGGCACTTTTGTCAATGCTATCTTTATAATAATTGGAATTGTATTATACCTAATCTACTCATTGTACGACTTCTATATTATCTCACCATATTTTTTAAGTTTGAGGGTTTATTACAAATTGAAAGTAACACCACTAAAAATCAAGGCAAAATATTTAAGTGAAACTGATGGATATGATATTATAAACAAAATAATGGTAGAAGTTGAAGGCTTAGAAAAAGACAATTTATTTGGATTTTGGATTAATGAAGAGTTTGGTTTTCGATTCGATGACGAATTAGAAGAACCTAAAAAACAAGTCGTTTTGAATGCTTTAGTAGAATTATTACATTTAGAATTTATGGAAACTAAGACGGAACAATCGGGAAAAAACAGTTGGAAAAAATTGATTTACCAATCAAAAAAAGAGCTATAATAGAACTAATTTTTTCGCTTCATTTCTATCAAAATACGTCCTCCAAAACAATCTATTTTAGAAGAAATAGTTTTTGTTTCATAATCTTTATGATTAACAGTTATAGTATAGTTTTTAACTGGATGAATCATAGAAATAAATTTTCTCTGTGGTGAATAGAAGGAATCTTCATATGGTTTAGATAAAGCTATTTTCTTTTTATTAATATCTTCAATAAAAAAAATTTGATGCTCAATTCGCTCTTTCCATTTTATTCTTTCCTCATCGGAAGCCTTCTCCAATTCTTTTTCAAAAAACTCTAATCGAGCTTCTTGTTGTTTTATATCAAATGGCTGACAATATTCTAATTCAAAATTAATCAATAAAGTACAATCAACACTATCTATGATAGTTTTTGTATCTTCATCTATCACTTCTACAGACACAATAATATTGGGATACTCTTCTATTACCAAAGAAAGATTTGTAATAAAAAAACTTAAAAAAAATAGGATTCTTAACATAATTAGAATATTAAATAGCTTTATCTTTACAAGGTATTTCTTAAAAAACAATACTTCATCATATTTTAATCAAAAAAAACATGAAAAAAACATTATTTTCTTTCGTATTTCTAAGTTTAATTTTCACAACAACTACATTCTCTCAATCTATAAGGTTTGGTCAATAAAGCCATTTGTTTTGAACTTTAGAAATATTCAACATAATATGAAAAATATATTGATAATTGTTTGCTTAACTTTTTTAGCTAATCTTTCCATTGCTCAAAAGGCAAAATGGGTAGAAAACGATATGACAACCTATCATGCTTTCATGACCAGATTAAATAATCTACATGATATCAAATTATGTGATTGTAAAGAAGGAAAAGAAGCTTACTATTTATACACGATTCATATGTTACGAACGTTTACAGTAGATAGTTCTGAATATTTATATCATGATATAGCCATCATTGAAACAGACAAAAAACGGAAAAAGAAAACGGCTACAATTTATAAGAATATGAATATTAAAGATACGATTCCAAAATCAGGTTGGAAATCTTTTTTTTCAACTATGGATAAGTTAGATTTGAATAATATGGTTTCCCATTTTTCTGCTATTCCACATACCGTTATCAAATCACCAGATGGTTCCTTAACTTTATTTTTGTATTGTAAAGATGGCTGGCTTCGACCTCATATTATGATGAAAGAACTCGAAATTGTTACTTCCAATCCAAGAACGCCAGAAAGTTCTAAAACAATGAGTGAGCAACTAAGCTTATCAAGGCAAATTTTTGAATTGTTTTATGATGAGTTTTAGTAGTCGATGTGATAAATTTCTAAACAACTCAAAATGCAACTCAAAAACTACATTTTATTTTTAATGTTACTACTCTTCAATCTTCCCTCAAAAGGGCAAAATGTATTTGATTGGAATGATACAACTTTTGAAATAGGAAGTGCACGAGTATTAAAATTATACTTTGATTTCGATGGAAATTGTTCAACAAAACCGTGTTATAACTATCAAGATAATGCAGTAGAATATGATAATTTAATCCATTTTTTAGCTAAAAATTCGGAATTAAAAATAGCTATTAAATATGTGTTTCATAAAGACACAAGAGTTTCGGATATAATCTATTATCAACGAGTATCAGAACGCAGAACAAAAGGTTTAAAATATGAACTTGTCAAGTTAAATGCTCTAAATCGACAAATCGAGTTTGAAGAATTTGAATTTTCAGATACTTTGAGCGCAATATCAGGCTACAAAATCACCATCATTAAAAATAAATTACCGAACCATATTAAAACAACCATTTCGGATACAATGGTCAATCATTTTTATAATCAACAATTCGATTATTTCAAACTCAAACCAGATACAACGGAAAATAAAGCATTAAATAATTTAGGTTTTCATCTTGAAAAATTATTAAAAAATGATACTTCATTAGTTATTGAAATAAATAATCAAGACGATGTAGGACTTTCAAGATATTCCATTAGATTACCAAATATTTCTGAAAAGACAATTCAATATTTAATTAATAATTTTGATATTAAGCGTAATCAAATCATTAGTAAACCTTGTTTCTTCAAGCATTATTATATTATAGATAAGGATAAAAATAGGACAGTATTGGTTAAAATTAAACTACTTTCTGAATCAAAAAAATGTTATCAATCTTTACTTAAAAAGATTGATAAATGTGAAAATTGCCCATTTTAAATTAACAAAATCCGTATCTTTAACCCAAACCAATACTAAAAAAATGCAAATAAAAAATTACATCAACGGTGAACTCATTTCTCCGATTGATAAACAATATTTAGACGTTTTCAATCCTGCATCAGGTGAAATATATGCACAAGCACCAGATTAAACAGAAGGCGATATCAACGCCGCTGTCAATGCCGCAAAAACCGCTTTTCCTACTTGGTCAAAAACAAGTATCGACGAGCGTCACCGAATTTTAACTAAAATTGCGAATTTGATTGAAAGCAATTTGGAAGAATTAGCAATGGCTGAAAGTATCGATAATGGAAAACCACTTTGGTTAGCAAAAGCAGTTGATATTCCTCGAGCATCAAGTAATTTTCGATTTTTTGCCAATGCAATTACACAATTTGCATCCGAATCTCACGAAATGACAAACAAAGCAATTAATTATACTTTGCGTCATCCACTCGGTGTAGTCGGTTGTATTTCACCTTGGAATTTA
>CAZEOC010000052.1:0-14093 GCA_964513525.1 uncultured Saprospiraceae bacterium
GGCCGGAATTCCTGTGATGG
This sequence comes from uncultured Saprospiraceae bacterium, assembly GCA_964513525.1. Taxonomy (GTDB): domain Bacteria; phylum Bacteroidota; class Bacteroidia; order Chitinophagales; family Saprospiraceae; genus CAWVWD01. Next base: position 21 of record CAZEOC010000052.1, read on the forward strand.
GACATTTGGGTTTAACGCCACAATCTATCTATAAATTTGGAACTTATACCGTTCGTGCAAAAGAAGAAGAGGAAGCTGCAAAGCTTAAAAGTGATGCTTTATTATTACAAGAATTAGGTTGTTTTGGAGTTGTTCTGGAGAAGATTCCTGCAAAGTTGGCAAAAGAAGTTTCTGAGAGTTTAGAAATACCAACTATTGGAATTGGTGCTGGCGTGAATTGTGATGGACAAGTATTGGTAATCCACGATTTGTTAGGAATCACAAAAGATTTTCATCCACGATTTTTGCGTCGTTATTTGAATCTGTTTGATGAAATAAAAGGAGCAATCGAGCAATATGTAGATGATGTGAAAAGTCAAGATTTTCCAAACGAAAAAGAGCAGTATTAAAATGAAACTCACCCCAATCCCTCTCTTAAAAAAGAGGGGTTGTGGGTGAGTTTCACATTGAAACATAGATAAATGAAAATATTAAAGAGGATAGGAATTGTAATTTTATTAGGATTAGTAATTGGTGGCATTTTCGGTTACCGTTATTACGACATGATTTTTTCGCCTAATGTTCCTAATGAATTAGTAAATGATTTAGTACAAATACCAACTGGTTCTGATTTTGATGAAGTGGTTGAATTATTAAAAAATGGCGGATTTATAGAAGATGAAAATAGTTTTCGTTGGGTAGCGGATAAGATGAGTTATATCAAAAACCCAATGCGAGCTGGTCAATATAAAGTAGAAGCAGGAATTAGTAATAAAAAATTAGTGTCAATTTTGAGAGGTTTTCCTCAAACGCCTGTTCAATTTGTGATTCATAATAAACGAACTTTAGAACAAGTTGCTGGTCATTGTAGCAAATATTTTGAAGCAGATTCTTTGGATTTTTTAGAAGTGATTATGGATGAAAGTTTCTGGGCTGAAAATGGTTATACCTTAGAAACAGCAATGTCTGCATTCATTCCAAATACGTATCAAATTTATTGGACAACCAGTCCAAAAGATTTTTATCTGAAAATGATAAAAGAACATGACGCTTTCTGGGCAAAAGATAATCGTAAAGCGAAAGCTGCTAAATTAGATTATACAGAAGCAGAAGTTTATACGCTGGCTTCTATTGTAGAAACAGAATCGCAGCACAAACCCGAGCGACCAAGAATTGCAGGTGTTTATGTCAATCGATTGGAAAGAGGTATTCCATTACAAGCTGACCCGACCTTGGTTTTTGCAATGAAGAATTTTTCTTTACGTAGAATATTGACTGTACATACAGAAATTGAATCGCCTTACAATACCTATAAATATGCTGGATTGCCTCCAGGACCAATTTATATGTCTTCTATTTCGAGTATTGATGCGGTTTTGAATGCGGAAAATCATAGTTATTTATACTTCTGTGCTAAACCAGATTTATCTCGCACACATAATTTTGCTAAAACGCTTTCAGGGCATAATGTGAATGCCCGAAATTATCAACGTTGGTTGAATCAGCAGGGAATTAGGTAATTGAGAAGTCAGAAATCAGACCGCTTCGCTGTCAGACCGCCTTTGGCTGTCAGGTAACCTACTTTTATGAATTTTCTATGAAAATTTCTACCTATTCTATTTCAAAAAATAGAATAGGTTTTTTAATTTTAGATTAATTATTTAATATACTCACAGTCAAAAATCTGACAGCAAAGCGTTCTGACAACCAAAGGCGGTCTGATTTCTGATTCTTGACTTCTCAATAAAAAAATATGATTGCTAATTTCAAACGACTAGAGTTTTGGGTACGTTCTCGGGCTTTAGTGAAATCCGTTTATTTAATTTCAAAATCCTTTCCTAATGATGAAAAATTTGGATTAACGAATCAAATTAGAAGAGCGGTAGTTTCTATTCCTTCAAATATAGCAGAAGGAAGTGGAAGAAGAACAAATAAAGATTTTAGTCATTTTCTTGATATTGCAATCGGTTCTATTTGTGAAGTAGAAACTCAAATCTATTTAGCATATGATTTGGAATATTTGGAAAAATCGAAAGCGGAAACTTTAGTTAATGAACTAATTGAAATTAGAAAAATGATAATTGGTTATCAAAAGAGATTAAAATGAGGAATCAGAAGTCAGATCGTCTTTGACTGCCAGAACGCTTCGCTGTCAGATGACCTACTTTAGTGAATCTTTTTTTTTACTAAAATTTACGGTCAACAACCTGACAGCAAAGCGGTCTGACAGTCGAAGACGGTCTGACTTCTCAAAAAAAGATATGATAAACAAAGATACACCGATGGGGGAAATGATGAACACAATGCCACAAATTGGTGAAGTAGTTTGGATTGGTGTTCGTCCAGAAAAACGAGTAGAAATGAAAAATATCAAACGAGTTTCAGCAAGTGTAGAAACGGGTTTGAAAGGAGATAGATTTAACAAAAAAGGAAAACGACAAGTTACTTTAATTCAGTTTGAGCATTTGTTAGCCGTTTCTACAATTATGAAAATGGCGGTGAAACCAGAATTAGTTCGTAGAAATATTGTAGTAAAAGGAATCAATTTATTAGCACTAAAAGACCAAAAAATTCAAATTGGTGGAGCTATTTTAGAAATGACGGGTTTATGTCATCCTTGTTCTCGAATGGAAGAAATTCTTGGAAAAGGCGGCTACAATGCAATGCGAGGTCACGGCGGAATTACTGCAAAAGTAATTGAAGATGGAATGATTACGGTTGGCGATGAAGTAACGCTTTTGTGAGAAGTCAGACCGCCTTTGACTGTTAGAACGCTTCGCTGTCAGATGACCTGCTTTTATGAATTTTCTACGAAAATTTCTGCCTATTCTATTTTCTGTAGTAAAAAAAGTTCTTTAGTTTTAATATAATTCTTTAATAGGTTCACAGTCAAAAATCTGACAGCAAAGCGGTCTGACAGCCAAAGGCGTTCTGATTTCTGATTCTTGACTTCTCATTAAAAAAATGAAAAAACTACTCATTGTATTTATATGCTTTATCAACATTAGCTTATCCGCTCAGATTGAATCTTATCTAAAACAAAAAATAAGCCCCGAATCAGTTGATGATATAGTTAAGTTATTAAACTTGAAAAAGGCAAAGAAAATATCTATCTTTTCTCAAAAAGCAGATACAAGCTTACTTTTTGGAGAAATTCTTCTATATGAAAATGGCAAATGTTTCCAAAAGAATTCTTTCTTTGGTAATAATACGATTCATACTTACGATGAAAACGGAAACCTAATAGAGGATATATTTTTTTCAACATATAATAGTCGAAATTTAAGGCATATTGAATATCAATATGATGATAATGGAGATGTGATAGAAGAAATCAGAAAAGATGAATCTGGGACAAAAATTAATAAAGAAACTGAAGCAGATTCTTTGGAGATGAGCATTGTAGTTCGTAATCTATATTCATATATCGTTCCTCGATATAAAATTGATGCTGAAGATAATTCTTATAATACCGAATATACTTATAACGCTGATGGATATTTAGTAAGACATGTTTTTCGAAATTTTTATTATCCAAGTTCAAAATCACGTGCGGATGATGAATCTAAAGAGAATGAATTAGAATATAAGTATGAATATAATGAGGACAATCAAATAATTAGCTATTATAAAAAGTTGAGTCTTAGAAGCACTGTACGTAAAGCAACTACAACATTTAATTATATAAATAATAGACTTATTAAAGTTAAGTCAGAAAGTAGTTTTAGTAATGACTTTGGTTATGATGATTTATTACTAAAAATTGAATATTATTAAATTATACTTATTTTAAACCGAGAATTGCGATGTTTTTTTAAATAAAAAAAGTGAAGTAACGAAACTTAAAGTATAAACTAATTTACGGCTAAAAATCTGACAGCAAAGCGGTCTGACAATGAAATGGTCTGATTCCTGTTTTCTAAAAAAAAGAACGATACATTAAAACGATACCACCAATTAACATAACAATTCCAACTATTTTCCTGAATAGTAAAATATGTTTCGGTTTCAAATATTGACTGATTTTCTTTGCTAATAAGACTTTTAGAAAATCGGTTAAAATTATTATACCTAAAATTCCACTGAAAAAAGAAATAGCATCAAGTTGTGTTGCTTCTTTGGTAATTAATTCCGCACTCATTGAAATCCAAAAAAACACACTAAAAGGATTAATTGTATTCAGTAAAAAGCCTTTTAGAAAATTGGCAAAATAACCGGATTGAGTTGGTGTATTACTTTTAATTGAGGTATTTTCGGTATGCTTATTATTCAGCAAGGTTGTAATTCCAAAACCAATTAAAACAATACTTCCGATTCCGCCAACCAGGAATTTAAAACTTGGTAATTCTGCTACAGCAGAAATCCAACTTATACTTAAATAAACAGTGAGAATAAAAAGAAAATCACTTATCCAAACGCCAGAGGCAACCGTTAAACCGATTTTAGTTCCTCTTTCAATTCCAGCTTGTAATAGGGCAAAAAATATTGGTCCAATCAATATACTTAAAGCAAAACCATAAGTTATTCCTTTTAATAAAAAATCCATTTATTCACCAATTGGCTTTTGTTAATCGTTAGTAAAGAGATAAACTTATTTTTGATTGAAAAACTCATCATGAGTTTGTTCATTAGAACGAGTAATAATCACCATTACTAAACCTGCGATTATCATTAAAATACGTAGGAAAAAACCTGTTCCGCCTCCCCAAGTATCTAACCAAGTCAAGAAGGCAATTTGAACACCGACCATCTGAAGTACCAATGCTAAAAAACCTAATAGAAATAAAATAAAACCGATAGTTGAATATATTGCTTTGTTCATCTTTTTATTTTGAATTTTAATTTATCACAAATTTAATCGCTTTATGTAAGAATATGGTTATTAGGACAATTTTATCAAACTTTTAGTTTACAAAAAGTGTATATTTGATAAAAATGAGTAATTAGAAATCTGATAATCTACATTAGTAGCAACTACTTTTGAAAAAGTTAAAACGAAGTAATTTGATAGCAAAGCAGTTTAACTTCCGATTCTAAAAAAAAGATATGAAATTAATTGAATGTCCAAGAGATGCGATGCAAGGGATAAAACCTTTTATTTCGACGGATTTGAAAGCAACTTATATCAATAGATTGTTGAAAGTTGGTTTTGATACGATTGATTTTGGTAGTTTTGTGTCGCCCAAAGCGATTCCACAAATGCGAGATACCGCTGATGTTTTAGCACAGTTAGATTTAGTAAATACGGAGAGTAAATTATTGGCGATTGTCGCAAATACAAGAGGTGCAGTCGATGCAGTTTCATTTGAAGAAATAGATTATTTAGGATATCCTTTTTCTATTTCTGAAACTTTTCAGTTACGCAATACGAATGCAACGATTGAAGACTCTTTAGAACGAGTACATAAAATTCAAAATCTTTGTATTAAGCATAATAAAGAAATGGTCGTTTATATTTCCATGGGTTTTGGAAACCCTTATGGCGATGAATGGAACGTAGAAATCGTTGGAAAATGGGTCGAAGTATTAGCTAAAATGGGTATTCGTATATTATCATTATCAGATACAATTGGAGTAAGTAATCCTGAAAATATCAGTTATTTATTTTCTAATTTAATTCCAGAATATCCGACAATCGAATTTGGTGCTCATTTGCATACTACACCAACAACTTGGGAAGAAAAAGTAAATGCTGCGTTTATCAGTGGTTGTGAAAGATTTGATGCTGCATTGAAAGGCTATGGCGGTTGTCCTATGGCAAAAGATAAATTGACAGGAAATATGGCGACTGAGAATTTGTTATATTATTTAGATAAAAAGGAAGTGAAACATGGATTGAATTATGATAATTTTCATCAATCTATGGAATTAACATTGGATGTTTTTCCGAATCACTAAAAAAAAACGCAGAATTCTAAAATTGAATTCTGCGTTTTTTTTATCAGCCATTAAAACTTAATATCTTGACTTCGACTCGTTGATTTTTATTTCGACCAGCTTTAGTTTCGTTGGTGGCTACGGGTTTTCGTTTTCCATAACCTTTATAACTTAATCTATTTTTACTAATTCCTTTTTTAATTAAAAAGTCAACAACAGCTTTTGCTCTCGCACTTGATAATTTATCACAATAACTATGTGGAGGAACACCATTTGTATGTCCACCAACTTCGATTTTTACATCAGGATTTTCTGTTAAAAAATCATAAACTTCATCTAAAGCATCAAAAGAAGCTTGTTTAATTCTAAATGAATCTGCTTTAAAGTATAGATTGTTGACCTGAATTACTTTTCCTTTTTTTATCTTAGAACGGTCTAATTCAGGAGTAATAATTTTTTTCTTTGGTGCAACTACAACTTTCGTTGGTGTTTCTACAGGTTTAGTTGTCGTCGTTGTGGTTGTCGTTGTTGTCGTCTTTTTTGGTTTCTTCTTTTTTGGTTTTGGTTGTGTATTTTGATTTGGACGACTTTCTGCAATTGGTTCAGGTCTTTTATTACATGGCATAATCTCTAAAGAAGAACAATTATCTACCAAGATATTACCATTATATGGAAATAATGAAGGTTCAAAAAAGGCTTCAATGAAGATATAATTGTAAGTTCCTTTAGGACTTAATTTAAAAGTATAATCTTTCCAATTAGTATGTTTTACAGTCGATGTTTCTGCTAATTTTTGCTTTTTAGAACAATAACTTGTTCCGCCCCAAATTCTTAAACGAATCGGTTTGTTGAAGTTTTCTTCAACACGACTCGTTCTACTGATACTAACATATTTTTCAGAACGTGCTAAAGAAAGACTGAAAGAATAACATTTACCAGCTTTCATAGGTTGACTTAACCTTTGAGAAACGCCTTCCCAAGTATCATTATCACGAGTAACCAATCCCAGAAAACTTCCTTTATTTACTGCTTTTTGTTCAACACCAAAAAAACCAGGTTGTATATCAGGCGCAGATTCATCTACATGCCCACAATCATACCAACCATAAGGCGTTGCACTATGTTTTGGAACATCTTCAAAAGAAGGGTTTTTTAAATTTATCTTCTGGCCGAATGCATTAGGCAAACTAAAGATTAATCCTAAGATTAGCAACCATATACTATTTCTCATCTGTTAGTGTTTTTACTAATAATAATTTTCTGTTAATTTTAATAATTATAAAACGAAGTTTAAAAGTCAATGTTTATTTAACTTTAACAAACTAAAGAAATATTGTGTATTGAATACTTGAATTTCAATAATTTAACCTGTTTTTAACCAATTATTCTACGATTCTATCTTTTCGTTAGATAAACCGCATTTATGAAGCTTTATAAATATAAAAAGTAGCAAATTAATAAAATTCTCCTACTTTTTATTTTTTATCATTCCTAAATTCCCACAACTCGTTTTTTATCAATATTTTTAGGAAATTTACCTATCCAAAACATTTTGAAATAAGTTTTATTAAACTGCAGCATTATGAAGATTCAAATTACACATGATATAATTGCAAAAAAAGTATTTGAAAGAGGCTCAAATGAAGATAAAGCATTTTTGAGAGCGACTCGTCTAATACGAGAAAGGGCAGTAGCTTATGCAGATACAAAAACTTATTTGACAGAACGAGAGCTGGAATTTATAGAACCAATATTGCCCGAATTATTAGCAATCATTTCTGATAAGGATAAAACTTTTATTAAAAGAAGTCAGCGATATGTGAGGAATCAATTCTTTAAAAAGTTATCAATTGCAGCGTTGGTTGGTTTATTTATAGGTATTGCGATTTTATTATCTTCATTACATTTTAATAAAAAATTGTCTGATTGGATGGGGATTACTTCCGAATCCAGTCAATTGGTTAGTAACTCTTTACAACAAATGGATAAAAATCCAACTCTTGCTGTAAATAGTGTCGGAAAAGCATTACAAATTGACCCAACAAATAAAAGTGCAAAACAGGTAATGTACTTACTTTATAGAGATAATATTTTTTATAAAGATATTCTATCAAAAAAAGTTAACGCAAGTTCAATCGCTTTTTCTCCTTCAAGTGATTACGTGGCGTATGCAGGAGCAGATTCTGTTTTTGTAGAACGAATTAATGGTCAAATTAAATTATTTAAAAAAGAACTACATAAAGGACGTATCAATGATATTGAATTTGTGAATGATTCGATTATCCTGTCTGTCGGCGATGATGATAAAATGCGACAGTGGAATTTCTTTACAGATGAAATAATAGATACAGCTTATACTTTGCAACAAGATACAATGAATGTTGACTTGAATGCACTTGAAATGACACCTAATAAAAGGTATACAGTTTTAGGAAGAGGAAAAGAAGCGAGTGATTTTGTTTTGGTCGATAATGATGAAGATTCTACTTATGTAATTGATGATGTTAAAGGTCGAATACATGATGTTGATTTTTCTGTAATTAATGCAAAAGCAGAAAATAAACTATTTAGAAAGCAACTAATGGTGACGGTTGGCGATGATAAACGAATAATGGTTTATGATGTTGAAAGTAGAACTCTATTAGCACAAAGTGAACCTGGTGATCATCCTGATTTTATATATGCGGTTTCTGTTATTCCTGGAGGTAATAAAATAGCAACTGCTTGTAACCATGAAGTAATCAGAATTTTTGAAATAGTAAAAAATCCAGATTATAGAAAAGGAAAGAAAGCAAGAAAAGGAAAAAGAGGGAAGGAGTTAGAATATAAAATTCAATTATATACAAGATTGACAGGACATAAAGATGCAGTTCGTTCGATTCGTTTTTCCGCTAATGGTTTGAGAATGGTTTCTGCTTCTTATGATAATACAGCGATAATTTGGAATACACAAAATTGGGATGTTGAATACGTTTTAAAAGGACATGAAAAGAGAGTTTATAAAGCGGAGTTTTCTCCTAATGGTAGATATGTAATAACTGCTGGTAGAGATGATAAAGTGATTGTTTGGAACTTGGGCTTAAAAAACCCAGATGTGTTTCCTGTTAGACATCAACGTAGAGTTTCTTGTTTAGATGTTTCGCAAAATGGACAACGAATCTATTCTGGAACTTGGGGGAATGCGAATACGCCAATGCGATCATTAATAGTTTGGGATACTTTACATCAAGTTATTCAGATAGACAGTTTTGATAATGATATCGAAGTGATTAAGAGTTTTTATCAAGATTCTATTCTAATTGCTAAAGGAAAGGAATTAATATTAAAAAATTATAAAAATCAAAGAAGTAGAATTATGGGTTTTGCTGAAGGAACAATCAAAACTGTTGCATTAGCGAATAATAATGATTTTGTTGCTTACGCAGGTAGAGATGATAAATTGTATCTCACTGGATTTAAGCGAGGTGGAACAATTGCAAAATCAATGCGAAAAATTAATGGGGTAAAGGTTAGAGGTGAGAATGCAAAAAAAGATGAATATGAGAATAAATATAAGGATATTTACTCTATTGGAATTTCTACTGATAATAAATATGTAGTTGCAGGAAGAAGAAATGGTTCAATTGTAATTTGGGATGTAAAGGAAGGTATACAACTAAAGCCACTTCAAGCACATGATACGATTTATCCTGTAGATAATGAGATTTATTCTATCAACTTTATTGATGAAACTCGGTTTCTAACTACAGGGCGAGATAATACGATTCGATTATTTCAAATTGATGTAGAAAATTCAAAAGTTATTCGATTGAGTAATCATGACGGACATGCTGGAGGAATTCGTTGTCTGGCAGTACATCCGACATTAAATATTTACATTACTGGAGGAGGAGATAAGCATATCAAATTGTGGGATTTTAACGGAAATCTGATTCAAGTGATTGATGCTTATTATAGTGATAAAACAAGATGTACTGGAGATAAGAAAAAATGTGATGATGATTATGGAATTATCACTGCGCTTGATTTTTCAAAAAATGGAAGTAAAATCATCTTTGGAAGTGGAAATGGAACCGTAAAATCTATTTATACTATTGAAGGTGCATTTAGAGATAATGAAATTTATAATACAGAAGATTAGATGATAACTGTAAATTGTAATTACAGGATTAAACATTAAAAATAAAAAAATGGCAAGTGCATTAAAAAACTTATCTGATTACAATACGGAAAATATGCCTTCTGCGGAAGGGACAACTTTTGGAATTGTTGTATCGGATTATCATAATGATATTACTTATGCTTTATATGAAGGTTGTTATGATACCTTGATTAAACATGGTGCAAAAGCGGAAGATATTCATACTGTTCAAGTACCTGGCGCTTACGAATTACCAGTTGGTGCAAGAATGTTGGCTCAAGCGAAAAGCCTTGATGCTTATATTTGTTTGGGTTGCGTTATAAAAGGCGAAACGACTCACAATGATTATATTAATGCTGCTGTTGCTAATGCTTTGATGAATATGGGTGTTGCTTCAGGGAAGCCTGTGATTTTTGGTTTATTGACGCCAAATACACATGAACAAGCTACGGATAGAGCAGGAGGAAAACACGGAAATAAAGGTGTAGAAGCTGCTGCAACAGCAATTAGAATGACAGGTTTGAAGAAAAGCTTAGGGGAACGTAAAAAATCAATTGGTTACGGGAATTAGGTTGATGTAATATTGTTGGATTGTTATATTTTAGAAATTCATTTTGAGGTTTTCTATAAATAATATAACAATCCAACAGTATAATATTACTTAACTTTTTTCCAAGTTTGTGTACGGTATAAGAAACCGATATAACCACGAACTTTTAAATCGCCACCTTCAGCCCAAAACTTACAAGTATAGATTTTTCCTGATTTAGGATCTAAGATAGTTCCACCTTCATAAGTATCACCACTTTTCTTCATTTTAGAAATAATCTTCATACCAATCACACGTTGTCCGTGACGGTAATCTTCTTCAGGACATACTTTACAATAAGGATCTTTATCTTCATCAGCAGTACGGTTCAATAATTTAGTGATTTTACCATAATACATACCATTTTTAGCTTTGTAAATTTTTACATAACTACGAGCTTTTCCCGTTTCATCATCAATAGTTTTCCAAAGTCCAACTACATCTTCATCACCTTGTGGTGCTTCTGTAAGATTTACATCTGTATTTTCTAAAACATGATTCACTGGTGTTGCTGCAATACTCACTGCTGCTACAACAACTAAAAGAAGCAATAATTTTTTCATAATCTTTGATTTTAATTTAATTAATAATTGCGTTTCGATAGCAAAACTATCATTTTATCACAAAATATTTATAACTAACTGATATTCAAAATAAAAATTTGACCAATTTTATTATATCTGCTTAAAATTAATTATTAATAAACAGTTTTTTATAAAACAGGTTTAAAGAATAACATTTGTCATAAACCTGCTTTATGACGATACTTAAATCATTGGTTTCTAAATGATTTGTTAAGTTAAAACACGAAGATTTAAAATTATAATCAAAAATGTTAAATTTTCAGATAAGTATTTCTTAGTAAATTGTTTAAAAGGAGTATTTGAAATAGTGAGTTTAACTAAGGACAAAAAAAGAAAGTTTTCAATTTGAAATTGAAATACGATAGATTAATAGTCTTTTTTAATTTAATTATTGGTCTTAATTTTCATTTATTACTTAGGCAATTTGCAAAGGGTTCATTATTTTAGCAAAATCAAAACAAAGCCGTATTCAATCTGTTTACAGCATAGCAACTTTCAAAAAAAATTGAAAATTCATCTGACGAGATATCTTTATGATTACAAAATATAGAAATTGGATAATAGGCGTTTTTACTTTACTATCTATATTGAGCATTTTTCAGCTTTTTACTTTAAAATTTTCATTTAATTTTGAAGATTTCTTTCCACAAGGAGATCCAGATTTAGAATTTTTTGAACGTTTTAAAGAAAATTTTGAAGCGGACGATAATTTCTTATTAATTGGAATTGAGCGAGAAAACGGCGTTTTTGAGCAACAGTTTTTAAAAAATATTGATAGTTTAGGTCGAATCATTAAAACCTATGATGATGTTTTAGGGGTACAATCTATTACAACCTTAAATTATCCGATTATTAGTCCATTGTTTTCTACAACGATTCCTGCTGTTCATATTAATAATCCAGAAAAATATGAAAATGATAAAGCACTTTTATTAAACGACGAACGCTTTGTCCGTAATCTAATTTCAGAAGATGGAAAATCTATCGTTTTATTTGCAAAGACGACGGATAAAATGATGCAAGAAGATGCCAAAGTATTGATGACAAAACTTCGGTCAACTATAGAAGAATTCAATTTCGATAAGGTGCATTATTTAGGTCGTGCTAATTTCCAGAAAGAATTAGTAGATATGCAGAAACGAGAAATCATTGTTTCAGCTGCTATTTCTAATGTATTAGTTGTCTTTATTCTATTCTTAATATTCAGAACTTTTTGGGGAACTGTCATATCAATGGGTTCAGTTGTTTTAGGTTTGTTATTGTTTATGGGTTTCATGGGAATAACAGGTCGAGAATTGAATGCAATGGCTGCATTATATCCAGTTTTAATGGTAATTGTTGGGACATCGGATGTCATCCATATTCTTTCCAAATATATAGACGAATTGAAAAAAGGTTTGAATAAGGAAGATGCAATTTGGATAGCAATTAAGGAGATTGGTTTAGCGACTTTATTGACTTCTGTAACAACGGCAATTGGTTTTGCTTCTCTGTTTTCTTCTAAAATTTATCCGATTCGTGATTTTGGTATTAATGCCGCATTTGGGGTTATCATTGCTTATATAACAGTTGTATTTTTCACGACAGCAGTAGTGTCAAAATTTGATGTTGAACAAATTATCAAACTTGGTAGAGGCGAATCTTTTTGGACAAAATGGATGATTTGGTTTAATAAATACACAAAGAATAATACTCGAAAAATTGCGATTGGTGGATTAGTGACGATTATTCTATGTGGAATTGGAATTAGTAAAATAACGACAAATTATCAAATCAAAGGAAATTTACCAATCGGAGGAGAAATCACGAAAGACTTTGAATTTTTTGAAGAAAAGTTCGTTGGTTTTAGACCATTTGAAGTTGCTGTTTTTGTGAAAGGTGATTACGAAGCGGATGATTATGCGGTCGTACAAGAAGTAATGAAATTGGAAGAGCATTTAGAAAATTATCCAGTTATTCAGAATGTAACTTCTCTCACAAGTTTATATAAGAGTATCAATCGAGCAACTAAAGCAAATCGTGCGTCGGCTTATACAATGCCAGAATCAGAAGCGAAATATAATCGTTACAAAGCACGATATGTAAAAAAATTACCTGACGAAACAATGAATGTGTTGATTAGTAAAAATAGAAAACATACAAGAGTTTCAGGTAGAATATTAGATATTGGTGCGGATAATATTAGGGCAAAAACGGATAGTATTGATATTTGGATTGCAGCTAATATTGATACCTCAATCGTGAGTATGAAACAAACTGGAACAAGTTTAATTGTTGATAAAAATTCACAATATGTTCGAGATAGTTTGTTGTCAGGTTTAGGTTTAGCAATGCTGATTGTAAGTATATTGATGGTTTTATTATTTAGAAATTGGAAAATGTTAATCATTTCTATTATTCCAAATCTGATTCCATTATTATTAGCAGGAGCAGTTTTAGGATATTTAGGAATTGAATTAGAAGCTGGAATTTCAATCGTTTTTGCAATTATTTTTGGAATTGCAGTAGATGATACGATTCACTTTTTGAGTAAGTTTAAACTCGCAAGAAATAAAGGATTAAATCTTGATGATGCGATAGAAGTAACTTTTTTAGAATCAGGAAAAGCAATTTGTTTGACAACTATAATTCTATTTTTTGGGTTTATGGTACTTTTATTTTCCGTTCATCCACCAAGTATAACCGTTGGAATATTAATTAGTGTAACCTTGTTTAGTGCTTTATTTGGTGATTTATTTTTCATTCCAGTATTAATTAGATTCTTTATGAAAGATTAATATTGTGAATATTATGTCCAAGTACTTATTTAGTGAAAAAGCTGATAGGAAATATATTTCCTATCAGCTTTTTATTTTAATGCTAAATCCGATTTTTCGTATTTCACAAATCCATTTTGCATTGGT
>CAZEOC010000053.1:0-14081 GCA_964513525.1 uncultured Saprospiraceae bacterium
CCCATCGCACAATTATCATAAGCATCTACTAAACCGTCACGAGACAAACCATCAACAAATTCACTATTTCCAAATTTATATCCCCAGCGAGCATTTGGTACATAAAATGGAATTGCAGACATGTTTTCCATTCCACCTGTTACGACCAAATCATTCAGACCCAACATAATTGATTGAGCGCCCAACATCGCTGCTTTCGTTCCTGAAGCACAAACTTTATTCACTGTAGTCGCTGGAACATTATCTCCAATTCCTGCATGAATTGCTGCTTGACGAGCTGGAGCTTGACCAAGATTCGCAGAAACAACATTGCCCATAAATACTTCTTGAACTTCGTTAGCATCAATTCCCGCTTTCGCTAATGCACCTTTAATTGCTGTTGCACCTAACTGCGTAGCCGAAACGCTTGATAATGCTCCACCAAAACTTCCAATTGGTGTTCGAACTGCTGATAAAATATAAACTTCTTTCATTATTATTAATTTTCTTATTGTTAGTGATTTCTACAAAATTCATTCATTATTTATTAATAACGAAATTTTTAGGCAATTAGATTTTAATTGAATTCTCGTCAAATAAAACTTTTTATCAAAATATAGTTTTACACAAAATAATATTCTGTTTAATTAATAATATTGATATTTTTAATAAGGTTTCAGGAATTAGAAACCATATACAATTCCTGTAAATGAAAATATTTTTTATCTAATTTTTTTAAAAAAAAATCCATAACTAACTCAAAATTAAATAATTGTAAACTTAGGTTTATCTTTTTTATAAATTATACGTTAGGTTAATATGTTCTTGAATTAAGCTGTATAATTACAGTATTATATTTATTATAAACACATTCAAAATGTCAATTAAAAAAGTAGAAATCGCTGTAATTTCAGATGTTCATTTAGGTACTTATGGTAGCAGAGCAGAAGAGGTTTTACTATACTTAAACAGCATTGACCCAGAAGTATTAATCATTAATGGTGATTTAGTTGATATTTGGCAATTCCGAAAACGCTATTTTCCAAAAACACATTTAGCCGTTTTACAAAAGATTTTTCAGTTTGCATCAACAGGAAAATCAGTTTATTTTTTACCAGGCAATCACGATGACTTAATTCGCAAATTTGGGGATTTCTCTTTAGGAAATTTACACATTCAGAATGAATTGATTTTAGAAATCGGTGGACAACAAGTTTGGTTTCATCACGGTGATAAATATGATTTATCTGTACAACATAAAGGTTTAGCCGCTTTTGCAGGAAGATTATATGAACTATATATATTAATGGAAAAAGGGTTGAATTGGTTATTAAGACCTTTTAGAGTACATTTACAAACGGCTAAAAAATTAAAAGCATTTAGCAAAAAAATGTCTAAAACAAAAATTGATTTTGAAGCAAAAGCGATTGATGAAGCCATCAATAGAAATTTTGATATTATGGTTTGTGGACATGTTCATAAACCACAAAAAAGAAATATTACCAATAAAAATGGTCATGTTTTATATCTAAATTCTGGTGATTGGGTTGAGAATTTATCTGCATTGGAATACATAGATAATAAATGGAAAGTCATTCGATTTTTAAGAACACCTTTTCAGAAAGAGAAACAGAAATCAGACCGCTTTGCTGTCAGACCGCCTTTGGCTATCAGAGAACGGATTGATTCATTTTCTAAAGAAAAGGTCGATAATTAAGTATATAAGCATAATTAATAAAAAACTAATTTCAACAATAAAATAATCCAAAATCTGACAGCAAAGTGGTCAGACAGTCGAAGACGGTCTCACTACTGACTTCTCCAAATTATGAAAATACTTTACGCAGCACAAGCAACTGGAAATGGACATTTGAGTAGGGCAAGAGAAATCATCCCAATTCTACAACAATACGGAAGGGTCGATATCGCAATGAGTGGCACACAAGCTGATATAAAATTACCTTTCCCGATTGCTTATCAAAACCGTGGTATCAGTTTCATGTATGGAAAACGAGGCGGAATAGATTGGTTTCAAACTTTCCTAAAAACTCGAATGGATATTTTGGCCAAAAATATTTGGCAATTTCCATTAGCAGATTACGACATTATTTTTAATGATTTTGAACCAGTTGTTGCCTGGGCTTGTAAGCGAAAAGGAATTCCAAGTATTGGATTAAGTCATCAAGGTGCTTTTTTGTCTGATAATACACCTCGTCCCAAACGTCGACAATTTGCAGGAGAATTTGTTCTCAAAAATCTAAGTCCCGTTTCTCAAATGCACGCTTTTCATTTTGATAAATATGACGATTTTATTCACACACCAGTCATTCGTCAAGAAATTAGAAATGCACCAATTTCTAATAAAGAACATATTGCAGTTTATTTGCCCGCATTTTCTGACGAACGCTTAATCAAGCATTTTTCTAAAGTTAAAAACATACAATGGAAGATTTTTTCCAAACGAGTTAAAAAAATAGAAACCGAAGGAAATGTAATTATACATCCTGTTGGTAATGATGCTTGGATAGAAGCTGCTGCCAGCTCAGAAGGTATATTAATGGGTGCAGGTTTTGAAGGTCCAGCAGAAACGCTTTTCATGGGTAAAAAACTGATGGTTATGCCAATGATTGGTCAATACGAACAACTTTGTAATGGAATCGCTTTGGAACAAATGGGCGTAAAAATGTTTCGTAGAATCAAATCTAATTTCAGTGACTTACTAATTGATTGGCTAAAAAATGTAAACCCAATTCAAGTCGATTATCCTGATGAAACAGCGGAGATAATTCATTCGGTGATTGGTGATTGGTGATGCTCAAACTTCTTCAGAGTAACCAGTATCCAGAAACCAGTTACCAGTTACGATTTCAATCTGTCCATTGCTGCAGAAGCTTTCAATAAAACGCGCATTTCAAAAATTGCAATATCATTTAAAATCTCTAAACGTTCTTCTTGTGAAATATTATTTCTAATTAAGTGTGCATTATGAGATTGCAATGTATTCACAATTACTAACTGCTCATGTGTGGCAAAATCTCGAAGGTTTCCTTTTTTATCTGGATTTTGACTTCGCCAATCTTTCGCTGTCATTCCAAAAACTGCCATATTCACTAAATCCGCCTCACTCGCATAAAATGCACCAACAACTTTTGATTTAATTTTACTTGGAATCAAGCGTTCCTGAATAGCCGTTTGTTGCAACGGATAAGTAATTTTTGCTAATTCTCGTCTGATATTCCAGTCATTTTCTAAGCGTTTTGCTTCTTCTGATTTTAATCTATCGAATTCTTGAATTACATATAATTGAAACACTGGACTTAACCAATAACAAAACTGCATCGCAATATCTTTATGTGCATAAGTTCCACCATATCGTCCAGCTTTGGATTGTAAACCAATCGCATTTGTTTCTGCAACCCACTTTTTGACAGACATTTTGAAGGTGTTCAAACCTACATTTTGTTTAATTCCGTCGAAACCGACGGAATTAAAATTCGGGTTTTTCAATAATTCCCAAGTCCCTAAAAATTCAATATTGTTTCGATTTCGCATCCAACTTTCAATAGAAGCAACACCAGTTTCGAACTTCTTTGCTATATCAGTTATGCAAATAAAATCTTTTTCTTCTTGTGAATACAAACGTATCACCGTTCCTTGAACTTCTATTTTTTGCTTCTTCGCCATTTCTCTAACTTTCTTTTTACTTCGCAAATTTTCTCACGCAGATTTCACAGATATACGCAGATTCTTTTTTACAACTTCGCTCTTTTTGCACTTTAATAATCAACTAATTATTTGTGAAGCTAATAAAAATTTATACAAGATTTGATTAAAAATAATTATAGCTTATTTGCAATTCTATGTACCGAATTTATAATATCATTAGTATTAAAATTAACTACTAAACCTAATCTTATAAGTAATTTCATTTTCTGTCATCTTTCTATTATTCATTCGATTTTCTTTTATAACTTATGAGTAATAATAAGAAAGGTGATGTATCTTAATTTGATACATCACCCTTCTTATATTTCATACTAATCTCAACCTAAGAATCGCCAGCTAATAACTTAATGATAAATACTAAAAGTACACTAATCACTAAACCTAAAAATACTTTTAATAAATCCATCAAAACCATTCTTCCAGTTTCTTTAGAAACCGTTTTATCTAAATTAATACGAATTGCAATTTCACGACCAGCTAATAAACCGATGAATAACCAAGTTGTACTCATTGGAATTTTTGCGCCCCAAAGTCCAAAATAATCATCTTTGAAAACGTATAAAACAACACCATAAATTAAATCTACAAAGGTTGCTGAACGAATGTCTGCTGTATTGATTTTTTGACGTACTAACTCTTGTACTTTTCCACCTCGACTTCTAAAAATGTATGCTAATAAGGCTAATAAAATCAATAAAGAAGCAAAGAAAACAGAATTTCCTTGACCATCACCACCTTTTAAATATATATAGATATTGGCCAAATCTTGTGTCAACCATTGATACCAGAGAAAACCAGTTGTGAACCATTGGACAATTATCCAAGTTGTTCTATTTTTTTCTTTTAATGGATTATCAATAAAATACTTTTCTGTCAATCGAGAAATAAACAGGTAAATCACCGCTGCTGCACCAAATGCAATGACATAACCCATCAAGGATTTCTGAATCATTCCACCTAATTTCGTATCAGTATCAAACATTGATACAACCATTTCACTTAAATCATTCGGGATTTTCTGTAAAGAGAAAAGCGTTAAAATCATAAAGGTCGTACTCACTGGAATTCCCGTTCGAGTAATCAACATTAAAACTAAAGGTGGTAATAAATAATACCATGGATAAACTGTCGGCATATCAAAACTGTCTAATCGACCATAAGCAACACCTCGAGTATAATCATACCATTCAAAAGGGTCATACCAACCTATCGTCAATACAATCGTCAAAATTGAAGCTGCATAAAGCCACAAAATTTGCCATTTTGTTTTTTCCTCATTTGAAGTCAAAAACGTTCCTAATGTTTGAATCACATCATTTCCAACAACAGAATATGCTGCTAATCCAAAACCTAACCACATTACAATCGGTGTAATATCCATTTTAGTAAAAGTAAAAGTGAAAATTAAAATTATAAAAAGCGACAATAATAAAAATTTGGAATTGCTTTTCCAAAGATAGTAAGTTATTAGTGTATTAACATTGTGACTTATACCGTTCAAAATGAAAACGATTTAATCAACTTTAAAGAAGTTATATTCCTAATTTTATAATCATAACTGAAATATTTTACCTTTGCTAATTGTCAATTTTCAATCCTCCATTATTAATTAAATAATAATATGAAAACATTATTAAAATATTTTAAACATCATTTTCAAGATAATTTCAATTGGCAATTACATTTGATTGTCATGCTATTTTGTTTCGTCTGTCTATTTTCTAATTTCTTTATTGAATGGTGGGAAATATTTGATACAAAATGGATAGAAGGTAATTTCGAAGATGATATTATTGATGGAATGTTTCGAGGGAAACCAATCTATTTTTTAGTGTTTTTTCTCTTTTATTGCTTCGCTTATTTTGGTACAAGTTTGATTTGTATTGTTTTCACAAAAGATTGGGAATGGTTACGCAATCGAGAATTTTGGATACTTTCAACTATTGGAGTTGCCATTATTTCATTTGATATTGGGTTTTATTGGGATTCAGAAATGGTAAAATGGGCAGTTCCATCACAAATTTATTATTACAGTGCAAGAGTATTTGACCGTTTAGTTAGCTTATTTACTAATGTATTACCGCTTTTCATTTTATGGAAATTCACCCAAAATCCAAAAGATAATTTCTATGGTTTAACGCTAAAAGGTGGCACTTTGAAACCTTATTTTGCGATGATTGGATTGATGTTGCCTTTATTAATTTGGGCATCTTTCCAACCAGACTTTCTACGTCAATATCCGACTTATCAAGATTATGGTGCAACTGCATTTTTAGGTATTCCAGAATGGTTGACTATTTTGATTTATGAAATCGGTTATGGTTCCGATTTTATTTCAGTTGAATTATTCTTTCGTGGCTTTTTGGTAATCGGTTTTGTTTCCATTATTGGCAAAAAAGCAATTTTACCGATGGCTGTTTTATACTGTTTTGTGCATTTCGGAAAGCCGTTTGGTGAAGCTTTAAGTTCTTTTTTTGGTGGATATATTTTAGGCGTTGTTTCTTATTATACCCGAAACATCTTTGGCGGTTTGATTGTACATTTAGGTATCGCTTGGTTGATGGAAATTTTGGCTTTTGGACAACAGTTTTTTAAAACGGTGGAGTAACAATTTTTAAACTATAAAAACATGTATTTTATGTAATTTTCAATTTCTGCAAAGGGTACTTTATGGAAATTAATAATATTATTAAAAAAACATATATTCTTAGAATATACCTTATTTTTTTTTATTCCTATGAACTACATATCAAGTTCAATAACCTGAATTTCAATTCCATATTTTTCTTTATAATTATCAATTTCTGATTTTTCTATCATTGTTTGCACCGCTTTGATATGTAATATTTCTGAAGAAAAAGGCTTTTCGGGAAAATCTGTAATCCGTGTATAACTTATATCCAAAATAAACAAATCTTCCCACTCTAAAACATAATTTGGGATGGATTTAATGTTATTATTAGCTATATTAAGTGTAAAAAGACCGCCATCACAAGGGTTTGGAAACTCCTCAAATTGATTAAAACTTATATCTAACTGCTTAAGTATCTTAAACCCTTGAGGAAAATATTTTAGTTGATTATCATTTGCAAAAATTTCATAAATACAATCAATCTTAGATATTTTTTTAGGAAACGTTGTTAATTGATTATAGCTTACATCTAAAGTACTTAAACTTTTTAACTTATAAATATTAGATGGTAATGATTTAAAATCATTAAATATAAGATTTAAATAAGTAATTAAAGCGTTTTTTTTACTAATTCCTCTAATTTTATTCAATGAATTAGAACCTAAATCTAAATAAGATATATTTGGTGGAAACTTCTTAAAATCAATGACTCCACTAAGTTTATTTGAGTGTATAGAAAGTTCTTTTAATTTATCAAGTTTTGAAATATTAGGAATTTGCTTAAACCTATTATAACCTATCATCAATGATTCTAAATTAGATAATTTATCTAAATTTACAATTTGGTCTATATTATTTCCCCTTAGATTTAAGTGTCTTAACTTTAATAACATTGTATCTTTAATAAAAAAGATACTTAAACCACATTTATTGATGCTCAATATTTCTAAATCTTTCATTTTCTGAAGGAAAGACCAATCCTTTATTTCGGGTAGATTGTATATTTCTAATACCTTAAGTTTTTTAAACTTATGTAACCGTTTTAATAAATGTGGATTATGATAATTTGATAAATATAAATATGATATATTTTCATCCGTATTATCATCTTGACTTGAAACCACTCTATATAATGAGTCTGTTTGATATAAACGTTGAGCATTCCCACCTAAATAAAAACATAACAGACAATAAATAATAATTATTTTTTTAATCATTTGCTTTTACTTTTTCTTTTAAACTATTAACATATTCTTTATATTTTGTAGCGAAGTGCATATTTGTTATAGGGTTTTCTTATAAAAAAGTGAGTATCTAAACCCTAAGAATATGCTGAGTAAGATTTTCGCCTTGGGCTAAACCCATTTTTTTTCTCAAGCGATATCTTGCTTTTTCTACGCCTCTCAAGGAAATATTGAGTAACTGAGCGATTTCTTTAGAAGATAAATTCATACGTAGATAAGCCGCTATTTTTAAATCTTGTGGACTGAGGTTATCGTATTTTTTACTCAGTCGTTTGGAAAAATCACCATGAACTTGGTCAAAATGTATCTGAAAGCGTTCCCAATCGGCGTCTTTCTCAATGCTTTTATTGATTTTTTTTACCAAATCAGAAATTTTGCCTGTCAGTTCATCAGGTTCATTGAGGTCTTTTGCTTTAACCAATTCCTGCTTAATCGTTGATAAAAGTTGATTTTTGTTAATTAAATGCAACGTAGAAGTAGCCAATTCTTTGTTCTTATGATTGATTTCAGCTTTTAATTTTTCGTTGCGGAGTTTAACGATTTCCTGTTTTTTACTCTCTTCGATTTCCGCTATTTCGTTTTCTTTTTCTTTAATTTCCTTCTGTTTTTCTAGTTCAATAATGTGCTTTTCTTGGCTATGTTGATTTTGCAGTCTTTTATACCAAAATCCTATAGCCATTATAAACATCAAAAAATAGAATAAATAAGCTACCGTCGTGTGATACCAAGGTGGTAAAATGGTAAAATTGATTGTAGTAATATTACTTTCTATTTGAAAAACATTTTTCGATTTTACATGGAATTTATACTTACCTGGAGGTAAGTGAATGTATTCTTTTTCTGACTTGTTCGTCCAAGATGACCACGATTGATCAAAATTTTCTATAAAATAACTGTATTGAATATCAGCTTTATGAGAATAATAAATCGCACTAGAACTAAATCTAAGCCCATTGTTTTGATATGGAATAATGATTTCTGGGGAAGTAGGTTCACCAAATTCTACTTTGTAAATAACAGAATCTCTCTCTCCCAATCTATCAATTTGTCGAATATACAAGTCAAAGGAATCTGCTTCATAATTAAAATCATGCGGATTAAAATGAATAAACCCTTCATTTGCACCTAATAGTAAGTTATATTCATCTACTGAAGTGTAATCGACAATCCCATCATTAACCAAATCCACAATTTGTAGAAACGGCTCTTCTAATTTTTGAAAAGCATAATCATCCTTTTTGATAATGCCACTTTGGGTTTCTGCAAAATAAAATATATTACCGATATGGTCTTCTTCGAGTTCACGTATCTGTAAACTTTTTGGGAATAACTTTGAAAAAATGGGAGCTTCTTCAAAAGCGTTTTTTTCATAATTGAATTGAAAGACACCAGATTGTCCAGTAAAAATAATTTCATTATCAATTTTAAAAACATTAATGAAAAAACTTGAAGGAAAAACACCTGCACCATCATAAAACTTAATTTCTTTAATTTGGTGTTCTTCAAAATCTATCTGTAATCTAAAAATACCTTTATGTCCATGAGTCATCCAAAGATAGCCCCGTTCATCAAACTCCATCACCCTACACGGCTCTTTAAAACCTTCTAATGGAATAGTACGGATTTCATTTTTATTGATTTGAACAATTTCTAAACCTTTATAGCCTCCTAATAGCAATTGATTATCTTTTTCTGGAATTTTCATGATGCGCCAAACACCTAACCAGTCTGAAATTTTCGTTAATTCATCATTTTCATAAATAAATAAACCTCTATCATGACCAACCAATAAACGACCATTAAAAAGTTCAAGAGAAAGTACAGAACCTTCACTATTAGGAATAAGTTCATAATATTTCTTGGCTTTATTATATCTATACAACCCTGTAGAACTGCCTAAATATAATTCGTTTTTATATTTGATAGCAACATTTCCAAAACCCTTTAAGCCCAAATCGTCATCTATTTTTGTAAAAGGCGAGTCGTAGTCAATTTTTGAAATACCGTCATTATGCCCAACCCATAATGTTCCATATTTATCCTGAAAGAGCGTATTAATAGTGTTACTTCTAAGTCCATTGTTTTTATTAAAAATAGAAAGGAGTTTTCCATTAGAGTCAATTTTCAAAATTCCAATACCATAAGTTCCTATTAGATAATGACCATCTTCAGCACGGGTTACCGCA
This sequence comes from uncultured Saprospiraceae bacterium, assembly GCA_964513525.1. Lineage (GTDB taxonomy): Bacteria > Bacteroidota > Bacteroidia > Chitinophagales > Saprospiraceae > CAWVWD01. The sequence continues at coordinate 9,768 of CAZEOC010000053.1, forward strand.
GAAATTTGTGTGTTTTTCAAAATCTCTCCAGCTTCTGATTCCCAAGGTTTGGCAATTCCGCCTTCTAACTCAAAAACACCATTCTTCAAAGTGAAAATGAGTAATCGATTTTTACTCGTTGGAATAATTTCTTTAATAGCAGAACCTTTGAGTTGTGCATTATCAGATAAAACCTTTTCTCCCTTTCTATTAAAACTAACAAGACCTTTTTCATAAGAAGAGAATAATAAACTGTTTTTTAAATGCCCAATACCTGGACCATAGCTTTTAATCTCTTCCACTTCCAGTTCCTCAGTGATACTATTGTATATAAATAGGTATTCGTAAGAAAAAAAATAGATAAGTTCATCTATTTTCATTACATCAACTACATTACTGAATAGGTAGTTTTCTGTTAGTTTTTCACTTAATGAATAATACTCTAATTTTCCTAATTCATTATTTTCAAAATATCCAAATTCAAATTGTGAACCAATATAAATACGTTCTTTTTCCAAAAAAATAGAATATACCGAAAAGCCAGATTTTATAGAAAAAGTCTCCCAGTGAACGCCGTCGTACTTAAGTAAGCCATAGGAGTTCCCAAAATATATAATCCCATTTGCATCTTGATTAATACAGCGATTAACAGGACCAGAGTTATATTGACTTATATCATAGGTTTCAATAAAAGGCGTACCAATGTACTCTGTTTGTCCAAATAAACAAATACAGAAAAAACAACAGATGATATTTATAAAAACTGCTTTCATTGAAAAATGAATAAGAATCAAGACAGTATCGCCCTAAAACACCAAACTAATCTACATAGGAAATGATAAATTATAAAATTTATTACCAATAATTAAGTAGAACTTAAATATATATATTGATACTATATTATTCATTCATTTTATATAAAAACTTATCATGTCCAAGTTTTTCGACTGTTTTTCGAACGATGTCTTACTATTGTCGTAGTGTTTTCCAATGTAGGTAGTAGTATTGTCGGAGATATAGACACCATATTATAATCTACAAATTTATAACTTTGTTTTGCTTTACAATTTACTCACAATCATGTGATTAATTTTAAGAAGCTCAAATATTTTCTAACTAAATTGAATTTGAATTAATATGAATTTTAAAAATCTAATATTAAATTTTGAAAGCAGTTTTTGTATTACCTCAAACTCCAATCGATGGATGAGGTATAGCATTTTTCTGTTATTCTTGCTTTCTGCAAATATCGGTTTTTCCCAAACCGTTTCAGGTATAGTGCAAGACGCAGAAACCAACGAACCATTGATAGGTGCAACTATCATGATACAAGGTACTGCCAATGGAGTTACAACAGATGTGGATGGGAATTTTGAATTGAATGCCGATGTTGGTAGTTCACTTCTTATATCCTATACCGGATATGATAGTAAAGTTGTTGAAATCACAGGAATAGAGAAACTTATCATTTCTTTAACTGTAAATTCTGCTCAACTTGAAGAAGTAGTCGTAATCGGTTACGGTCGCCAAAAGAAAAAAGTATCAACAGGTGCTATTTCATCCGTTGGTGCAGATGAATTAGATGGTTATCAAATACCAAATGTTCAATCTGCACTTGATGGTCAAGTCAGTGGTGTAATTATTAACTCACAGTCTGGTCAGCCAGGTTCTAATAAAAATATCTTCATTAGAGGTATTAGTACTAATGGAGACAACACACCACTTTTCGTTGTTGATGGATTTGTCGGTGCTGATATTAATAATATCAATCCTGCTGACATTGAGTCAATGGACGTGTTAAAAGATGCAGCTTCTACAGCAATCTATGGTGCGAGAGCAGCAAATGGTGTTATTATTATTACAACCAAAACAGGTGATGGTGGAAAACCTTCTTTAAACTACGAATCCTATTTTGCAAGTTCTGATGTTTGGCGTATGCCAGAAATGCTTAACTCCGCAGAATATGTTGGACTTATTCGTGAAAAATATGTAAATAATGGTGCTGCTCCACCTGGAAACTTCCCAACAACGGCTGATGGTTTACCTGATACTGATTGGATGGATGCCATTTTCAATTCTGCACCAACAATGAGTCATCGTCTTAGTGCAACAATGGGAAGTACTTATCTTTCACTTGAATATTGGGATGAATCAGGTATCGTTGGTGGTGATAAATCAAATTTCCAACGCTACAATGCTCGTTTGAACGGTAATAAAGAAATTACGGATTGGTTGAGTTTAAGCTATATGTTTAATGTTACACGTAAACAGAATAAAAATATTGGGGTCAATAATCAATTTGGTTCTGTGATGGCAGACGCTTTTTATATTGATCCAATAACTGATCTTTGGGATGTAAACAATCCAGATTTGTTGCGTTATGGTTTTGCTCAATCAGAATGGGGTCATGTGAATCCATTAAGTCGTTTATTTTTAGAAAATGGCAAAAATCACTCAGACCACATGCTTGGAAGAATTAATTTAACTATCGAACCTATTGAAAATCTAAAATTCAATTCAAGTATTGGTGGTGAACAATTCTGGTATCGTTATGATTACTTCACACCTGACTATGATTTCATTCCTACTTTCGCAAGTAATACGATTACTTACGGTCAAGGTTCTGGAAATGGTAGTAATGTGCAGTTAGAAAACTATCTGGATTATTCTTATAAAACTGGCGAACACAATTTTGATTTTATACTGGGTACTTCTTATCAGCAAAATAATTTTGAAAGCTTAGATGCTCAAACACTTGATGTATCAGCTGATGTCAAGTTCGATGAAAGTTTCCAACTCATCAACGGTATAGCAGACTCATTAGACCGAGTTACAGGTAATCGTAATGTTGAATATAGAATCCTTAGTACCTATGCCCGATTGATTTACGACTATGACAGCAAATACTTGTTTTCTGCAACTTTGCGAAGAGATGGTTCTTCTAACTTTGGTGTAAACAATCGCTTTGGTGTTTTTCCTGCCTTTTCATTAGGATGGGTCGTTTCTGAGGAATCATTCTTTCCAAAAGGAGGATTTTTAGACTTTTTCAAACTAAGAACAAGTTGGGGTGTCAATGGAAATGATCGAATCGCACCATTAAGTTACGAAGCTTTGATTGTACCTGGTGCAGCTTATACTTTTGGTAATGGTGAAAATGTAGCAACTGGAGCAACTGTTCAAACTTTACCGAACCCCAATATTAAATGGGAAGAAAGTGTTCAATTTGACATCGGTTTTGATGCGAGTTTGATGGAAGGAAAAATAAATGTTGAATTTGACTTTTTCAATAAAATCACAAGAGATTTATTAGGAGGTCAAATCATCCCAAGATATACAGGTGTGACACAAGATCCAATTTCTAACTTAGGTGAATTTAGAAATAGAGGTATTGAAACGGGCATTAAATACCGAGAAAATTTTGGTGGTTTAAAATTCAATGTAGCGCTTAATTACACAACTTATAAAAATGTAGTTACAAAAATTCCAGGCACTACTGCACAAATCAATGGTGTGAATTGGTCTGTTCGTAACACGCCAATTACAAGAATGGAAGAAGGTTTACCTGTTGGGCATTTTGTAGGCTATACAACACTTGGTATTTTCAACTCAGAAGGCGATGTTGTCCTTCACGCCAACGAAAACGGCGATTTACTACAACCTGACGCACAACCAGGTGATTTAATTTTGGAAGACACCAATGGTGATGGTGTTATCAACACAGATGACTTTTCGATGATTGGTTCACCTTGGCCTGACCATATTATTGGTTTAAATCTTAATATGGAATATAAAGGTTTTGACCTTTCTATGCTTTGGTCAACACAGATTGGTCATGATATTTTCAGAGCTTATGAAAGCACAACACTTCGAGTAAATTATCAAAAATGGTGGCTACAACGATGGACTCCTGAGAATACAGATACCGATATTCCTCGTGTGACAACACAAGGTAGTAACTTATTACAATCTGATTTTTATGTAGAAGATGGTTCTTTCTTGAGGCTACGTAATTTTCAAATTGGTTATACACTTCCAGATCGATTACTCAACAGAATCAATGTTCAAGCCATCAGAGTGTATTTCTCTGGAAACAACTTAGTAACATTAACTAACTATAGAGGTTTTGATCCAGAAGTTGGTACAAATGGTTGGGTACTTGATACTGGTATTGATAGAATCGCTTATCCTGTTAGTAGATCTATAGGTGGTGGAATTAAGATTACCTTATAGTCCATTTTTCGGTAAACGTTTTAAAAAAATTATAAAAAATCATGAAATCAATATATAAATTTTCAATAGTATTGTTTTTGAGTATGACTATGGCAACCTCTTGCC
>CAZEOC010000054.1:0-14034 GCA_964513525.1 uncultured Saprospiraceae bacterium
GTGGTTCGGAATTAGCAAGAAGGGCAGTCGCTCAAGCTACTCGATTTGGGATTGAATTATTATCGCCGCAAAGTGTAGAAAATATTGAGATTGATGGAAATTATAAAATATTAACTTTGTCAAATGGTGAGAAAATTAACACCAAAAGTATTATTATTACAACTGGTGTTGATTATAGAAAATTACCATCTGAAGGCGTAGAAGATTTTACTGGAGCTGGAATTTATTATGGTGCAGCAATGACAGAAGCAAAGTCTTGTCAGAATAAACAAGTTTTTGTAGTTGGTGGAGGAAATTCTGCTGGTCAAGGTGCCGTATATTTATCTCAATTTGCTGAAAAAGTAACAATTTTGATTCGTAAACCCGATTTGACAAGTTCAATGTCTTCTTATTTAATTGACCAAATTGAAGGAATTGATAATATCGAAGTTAAGGGTTTTCGACAAATTGTGAAAGCAGCAGGTGAAGGACATTTAGAATCTTTAGAAATTGAAAATATTCAAGATAAAACAACCGAAAAGGTTGTAGCGAATGCCTTATTTATTTTCATTGGTGCAAAACCAGCAACGGATTGGCTTTCTGATAATTTATTAAGAAATAAAAAAGGATTTTTAGAAACTGGTCGAGAATTAACAAAGTATGAAAATTATAAAAAAATATGGAAACATAGCCGAGAACCATATTTATTAGAAACCTGTCAACCAGGAATATTTGCTGCTGGTGATGTTCGGGCAACTGCGATGAATAGAGTAGCAGCAGCTGTCGGAGAGGGCGCAATGGCAATAAAATTTGTACATCAGTATTTATCTGAAATTTAAATGAATTAGAATTTAGGGATTTGTAATTAAATAATTGCGCTTTCCTCATTTCTAATTAATAACTAATAAAAGAAGTTGATTAATTATAAAACAAATGAGAATTGGTTTGGTGATATGCGTCATTTAGCGACGAGCTGGACTATGGTTAAAATTATGCGTGGTGTTGGTTTAATGGGGATTTATACAACTGCAGTTTGTGTATTAGTAGAATCATTTGGTATGCATGAAATGATTGAATTGAATACCTCAATTTTTTCACTTTTAGGTGTAATGTTGAGTATTTTCCTCGTGTTTAGAACGAATACTGCTTACGATAGATGGTGGGAAGGTCGAAAACAATGGGGCGCTTTAGTGAATCATTCTCGAAATTTGGCGATTTATGTTAATACGATGTTTCCTAAAGAAAATGAAGGTATTCGTCACTTTATGGCGGTTCATATTTCTAATTTTTGTATTGCTTTATCAGAACATTTAAGAAATGGAACAAAGTTAGATTTGTTAATTCATTTGTCGGATAATGAACGAGCAGAATATTCAACTAAAAACCATATTCCGAATCATATTTCGATGCAAATATTTGATAAAATATCATCGGCACATAGAAATGGAGAAATAAATGAAGGCGATTATATTAATATAAAAGCTCAACATCAAGCTTTGTTGGATATTTTAGGTGCTTGTGAACGCATCAAAAAAACGCCAATTCCATTTTCTTATAGTGTTTATTTAAAAGTATTTATTTCTGCTTATGCCGTTTTATTGCCTTTAGGTTTGGTGACTACTTTTGGTTTTACAACTATTCCTTTAGTGATGTTTATATTCTTTGCTTTACTCGGAATTGAATTATTAGGCGAAGAAATAGAAGACCCTTTTGGTTTGGATTGTAATGATTTGCCAACAATGAATATGGCAAAAACAATTAGTGGAAATGTATTTGAGATTTTAGACAATGCTAAACAGGTGAAAAAGCAAGAAAAAGAATTGTATACAAAAGTATTTTAATAAAAAACGACAACTATGAAAACGACAATTTTACTAAGTTTGACTTTACTAATTTCAGTTAGTGTATTTGGTCAAAACTATCAAGGGAAGCAAAAAGATATTGATAAAATATTGGCAAATACAAAGCAATTTTCACAATATTATGTTGATGGAGAAATAGCTAAATTAGCAAAATGTTATACAACTGATGGGAAATTATTTCCAAGTAATGGAGATATAATTGAAGGAACAGAAGCGATTGAAAAAAAGTGGCAAATAGAAGAAGGAAGTAGAATTGCAAGACATAAAGTAACTCCTTCTGAAATTACGATTGTTAAAAATACAGCTTATGATTATGGTTATTATGAAGGTGATTTTGTAAACGCAGCTGGTGAAAAATATAGTTTCAAAGGTAAATATGTTATTGTTTGGAAAAAAGTAGATAAAGACTGGAAAATCTATTTAGATATTTGGAACAGTTTATAATTCAATAATATTTTCACTACTTTTGCTAATGAAAAAGCATCAATCATAATTTGATTGATGCTTTTTGTATTCATATTAATATGAAAATTTAAAACTCAAAAGAAGATGTTTTAAAAATTCCAAAAGCTCCAACACCACCTGACATATTACTGTATAATAATACTGGTTCTGCAAAAGGATTGTCTTCTGCTAACCAGTAATCATTTAATGAATTGATGAAAGTTGCATATTCTGGTGTAGCTGAACTTAAATTTAAGACACTGGTAACATCTACATTTGGATCATTAGGGTCGAAAAAATTATAAGATTCCAATCTTAAAGTATACTCTTGTCCATCAAAATTAGCATCTGAAATTGTACCGTTTGAAAAATTAGGATCATTACTTTCGAAATAAAACTCATTTCGGTATTCAAAAGTATAAGTTGTATCAAAAGGATCTGTATAACTTATATCAGCATATCCACCAATCTCATAAAAGTTAGAAACGCCAGTAGGATCTTGAAATTTAACATCAATAATGTCAACAGTTTCTCCAAATTGATTGACTCCTCCTCTAAGATTAAACGTAGCGTCTATAATTTCCACCTTTTCAGGAATTACTTGTATCGCTGATGTTGATTCAAATCCTTCTGCCGAAACCCTTAGTTCGTATTCGTCACCAACTACTGGATTGAATGGTGAATTCAAAGCTACCTGATAACCTCCTATAGAATCTGCAAAAGTAAAGATGTAATCTAAAGCTCCATTTTTATATAATTCAACAGTTGCTCCATAAACAATGTAAGGGTTTATGGTGTCTAAAATTCCTACGGATTTACCAACCATAACAGTTAGTATAGTATCTGTATCTCTAAAAAAACCATAAGGTGCTAATTGTGATTCATGCTCAGGTAATTCTACTTCTAAAACTGCTCCTTTGAATAAATCTTCACAGGAAGCAAAAACAGTTATTATTAATATAGCGATCAAGCTAATTTTTATATTTTTCATTTGATTATGATTGAAATAGGAGACTTTAGTTTTAATTGATTAAACTTTTATAAATCAAAAGTTTTCAATTTTTAAAACTAATAATCTCAAATTGTATTATTAAAATTTGAAACGATATGATAATGATGGAACTATTGGAAATAAACCATATTGAACGAATTTACGTTCTCCAAATCTTGTTTCATCATTAATAAAGAAAGGATTAACCCTGCTATAAGCATTATAAGCTCCAATTACGATTGTTTCCTCCCAATATTTACGTTTCTTATGAAAATCTACCGAGAAATCTAAACGATGGTATGCGTCCATTCTGAATGAATTTTTAGATTCTGCTCTTTCTACTTGTGTCGACCAGTAAGGATTATAAGGGTTTGAACCAGAATTAGGGAAATATGCAGTTTGACGATATTCAGGTAAGGTAATTGAATTTCCAGTACCATAAACCCAAACAAGTGAAGCACTAATTCTATCTGTAAAGTCATATGCTAAAACAATAGATAAATCATGTCTTCTATCATATTTGAAAGGATAAACTTTTCCGCCATTTATATCATCAAATTGTCGATTTGTCCAAGCCAAAGTATAACCAATCCAACCAGTAAAGTCACCGCTTTTCTTTTGTAAGAAAAACTCTGCTCCATAAGACTTACCATCACCTTGAGTTACTCTATCTTGCCAATCATTATCATCATCTCCTCCAACAGAAATGAATGAAGCACCTTCTACATAAGAGACTAAATTTGACATTTCTTTATAATAACCTTCAATAGAAAATTCAAATTGTTTTCCAAACGTTTTTGCAATTCCAATACCTGTTTGCCAAGATTGCTCTGGTAAAACTTCACTTGTTGTTGGTACCCATAAGTCAGTTGGTAAACCTGCACCTTCATTCGTTAATAAGTGAATATATTGAGTCATGGTAGCAAAAGAACCTTTCAATGAAAATCCTTTTGGTAAATGATATAACATTCCTAAACGAGGTTGTGCAGAGTAATACAGTGTTTCATCTACTCCAAAAGCGGAGAAATGCAAACCTATATTAGCTTGAAATTTATCTCCAATTTTCATATCATCTTCGATATAAATTCCAAATTCTAATGCTCTTGTGTTTTGCGAACCTGTATTTAGAACAGTATCTAAACTTCCAACCGTAATATTCGTTTGTGTTACACCAGGTGTAAAAACGTGATCAGTTAATGCTGTACCAAATCTAAGATAATGATTTGGATTAGGAATATAATCAAAATCAATTTTAGCTGCAATATCTTCAATTCCTGAAATATATTCAAAAGCTGCTGCTGTTCTCTCGGGTGTGCCACTGCTTGTATTTATCTCTTCAAAGCCAAAACCCGTATTAAATTTATATTGGCTATAAGTTAAAGTTGTATTACTGAATAGTTTATTATTCCACATACGATTCCAACGCATTGCACTGGTAATATTTCCCCAGTCTAAACCAGCTTTAGTTGTGAATCCTCCTTCTTCTTGATAATCTTCCGAAAAAGTAGTTTGAAAAACATCATCTCCTAAATATGCTGATAAGTATAATCTATCTTTTTCTGAAAATTTATGATTAATCTTAGCATTCAAATCATAAAAATATACATCAATATCTCCATCAATTCCTTCAGAAGCTAAACCAGCTGTTATGAACGGTCCAGCTAAAGCATCTATATAAGTACGACGAGCAGAAACGATAAAAGAAGTTTTATCTTTAATAATTGGCCCTTCTAAAGTTAGTTTGGAGAATACAGTTCCTATTGCTCCTTCACCTTTGAATTCCTTCATATTACCTTCTTTCATATTGATTTCTAATACAGAAGATAAACGTCCACCATAACGAGCGGGAAAACCACCTTTCGTCAAGGTTACACTTTTGATTGCATCGGCATTAAAAACGGAAAAGAAACCAAAAAGGTGAGAAACATTATAAACTGGAACTCCATCTAATAAAATTAAATTTTGATCAGGTGAACCGCCTCGAACGTATAAACCGCTCGTTCCTTCTCCACCAGATTGTACACCTGGCAAAAGTTGTAAAGTTTTCAAAATATCAACTTCACCTAACAAAGCTGGTAGTTTTTGAATTTGTTTGATTGGAACATCAATTTGGCTCATTTGAACTTTATCTTCAATTTTTTCGCCTTGTTCAGCAGTGACAACAATCTCATTTAATTGTGAACCATCTGCTAATTGAAAATTGATTGCAATATCTTTATTCAAATCTAATTCGTAATAATCAGTTTTATAACCAATGTAAGATATTGCTAAAGAAACGGAATCTTTAGGCAAGGTTAAACTAAAGAAACCGAAAGTATTACTGGTTGTTCCTTTATTTTGTTTTGGAGCAAATACATTTGCACCAATCAGTTTTTCGCCAGTTGCGGCATCTTCAATATAGCCACTAATGGTATATTTTTCTTGTGCATTTCCCCAAAATGCAATAAGTAAGAAGGAGCATAAAAAAATTGTTTTTTTCATTTTTACCATGTTGAGTTGATATTAGGTTTTAATATGGACAAAATTATAATTATTAATAAATGTAATCTTATTTAATATTTTTTTGCAAAAGTAATGATTTCGACGAGTATTAATACTTTACGTTTCATTAACCTAAATTAAGTTAATATTGCTGCTTTTAGAGTTGGAATTAATATTCATGAATATGAAAAAGATAGTATTACTAAAAGAAGAGTTTTCAATGAAATCTATCAAAGCGATTTAATATTTCTTTTATTTAACTACTTTTATATCTCTAATTTTATAAAAATCAAATAAACCATGACTGAAAAAAGATCTTTAGGTCGTCGAATTTCCTTTGTAATGATAAGTACAGTTTTACTACTAATAGTTTTATTAATAATAGGAGAGGCGGGCTTTCGTGTATATAATGTTATTAAAGATATTAGTTATGAAAAACCTGAACCTATACCACCTTACAATACAGCCGAAAAAGTTGATGATTTAGGTTGGAAACCAAAAAGTAATTATTTGTTTGATGGAAATATGAAAGATGCAGATGATGTTGATTATAAGGTTTATTTAACGACAGATGAAAATGGTTTTAGAAGTTTTGGGAAATTAGATTCGGAACGAAAAAAATTGTTTTTTTTGGGAGATTCTTATACACAAAGTGTAGAAGTTGCTGATGATAAGGTTTTTTATAATCTATTGAAAGATAGTTTATCAATAGACATATTTGCTTATGGAATGGCTGGTTATGGTCAAGTTCAAGAGTATATGATTTTGGATAAATATTATGATGAGATTCAACCTGATGTATTGATATTACAAGTTTGTTCTAATGATTTTATTGATAATCATCATGAATTGGAAATGACGAGCGGTTATAAAGTTGGGTTGCGAAGACCGTATTTGACGCTTGAAGATAAAATAGAATATCACACACCAATTCCAACGTATCAAAAAATTGAAAAATATAGTCGATTTTTAGGATACTTTTCTAAACGTTGGTATAATGCAAAACAAAATTTAGGTGCTCAAGAGTTAGCTGAAAAATTGATTGCTGAAAAACAACGTTCATTCGAACCATATGATTATTCTATCAAAATAACTGAATTAGCATTGAAGAAAGTCAAGAATCGAATTAATGAAAAAACAGAATTAATTGTTTACAATGCGGATCATTATAATCCTCAAGCAACAGAATTTAAATCAATATGTGAAAGACTTGATATTACTTATTTATCCTCACCAACTGATTCTTTATTGGCAGCTGAACACAATAGTATTACGGTACGTGCTGGAGATGGTTATCATTGGAATGAAAAAGGGCATGAAGTTGTCGCAGAAGCTTTGTTAAAAGTAATAGAAGATTAAATATAAAAAGCTGGAGAATTGAAAAGCGTTTTTCAATTCTCCAGATTTTTATATTATTCATCACAAATCTCAATTTCAATTGTTTCTTTTATCCAACAATCTACCTCAATAGTTTCTAATTTAGTTTTCTCACAATCCAAGTTTGTACTTACCATTTCTGTATAATTATCTAATTTCGATTGCGCTAAAGTCGTCATATTGACATCTATTTCTTTTGCAAACGTCCATTTTTCTATTGCTGCTAATACAATTAATCTACTTTCAATATTTTCCTTTTTGACACATTCATTATAACTGGCTTCGTACATATTTCCAATTAAATAGAATGGTCTTCCCCAACTAAAATCAAAACTGAATGCTTTTTCTGCAAATGCTTTTGCTTTGGGTTTATTATTAAATTTATTGAAATATATTTCCGCTATTCGATATGCATATCTGGCTTTGTAAGAGCTATTTTCAGACTCTTCTAAACACTGTTCATAAAGTTCAATTGCTAATAAATATTGATTTCTTTGGTAAGCTAAAGCTGCTTTTTTTGCAATATTAGAAGCGGAATCAGAAGCTATTTCAATTGCTTTTAATTCTCCACCAATTTCACTTTCATTAAGAATTGCATAATCATTTTTCAGAGAGTCCAAAATTAAAAAAGCAATAGAACAGTTTAGATTTTGTAAGTTTTCATAAGCTTGGTTTTTATCTTTTTCTTCTTCAGCATTTATATAAATCAACTTAAAACTATCTGCTAATTCTCTACAATTATCATCAATAGTAAGATATAAATCGTAATAAGTGGTAATAGTTTCCGATGCTTGTTGGTATAGTAATTTCAAGCTATCTGAATTGTTTTCTAGATTGTAATCTATAATTTCTTGAAGTTGTTGTTGACTTTCCCAAAGGTGAAATAAATCTATTTTATCTCCCCCATATAGATAAGCAGAAAATGTACCATACACTTCGACAAACTCAGGAGAATGACGTAATTCTTCCGTTTCTAAAACGTATTTGAATGTTCTTCTAGTAACACTTTCATCATAATTTATATGATACATTTCAATTGCCTTTTCCCCTAATATAATGTTTTCTGTTTCAGCTGGATAACCAAAACACTTCATTCTTCTATCATACAATCTTAGTAATTCTGATTGATAATTAACCACAGTTGTTGCATCTGTAGCTTTTCGCATTAATTTTTTGTAAATGGTAATTCCATCCAAATAATGAAGTTCATTACCAGCAGGGGCAAATTCATATAAATCTTGCCAAAAGAGAAAAGCCCCTTCATAATCACCTTCATTCATACTATTTGTATATTTATCAAATAGTTGAATAGCTGCTTCTTCACCTTTTGGGAAATTTTCATATCCTTCACATTGTGAAAAAGCAGAAAAGCTATTCATCAATAATGAAAGCAAAACCATAATCCTTATTTTCATAGAGTAATTAATTATTTCAAAACAATAAAATAAAATTGATTCGTAGTTTTTTACAACTTAAAAAAAGGAAAGTGACCTTATTTTATTAATTATTACGATATAATACGAATATTCATACAGTAAAATGTCGTTTTTACGAAGTCTTAACGATATTAATCTTATAAAACCTTTGAATGTTATTAATATTGCAGTTTTTTAGAATGAAGCTCTTTTTTCAAATCTAAAAAAAAACGATATAATTAAGTTTTCAAAGTTATACTATTCTAAATTAATTGATAATGAAAAATACATATTTATACTTAGCTATTTTAATAATTCTTGGAGTAGCAGCTTATTTTGTTGTTAATAATAATAATGATACTTCAACTATAAATGATTCAGATAGTGAATTCGCAATAAAAGATATTGGTAAAATCCATAAAGTATTTTTGGCAGATAAACGAGGTAATTCAGCAACTTTAGTAAAAGAAGACGATGTTTGGAAATATTTAAGCCCAAAAGGGAAAAAATATGATATTCGTCCTGCAGCTTTGAAATTATTTTTAGAAACAGTTGAAAAAGTTGATGTAAGATATGTTGTCCCGCAAAAAGGAATGAAAGTAGCTGTAAATAATTTAGCGACAGATGGTAAAAAAGTAGAGTTTTATGATAAAGATGGAAACCGTTTTAAAACGTATTATGTTGGCGGAGCATCTAATGATCAACAAGGAACTTTCATGGTAATGGAAAACTCTAACCAACCTTATGTTACACATTTAAAATTTTGGGAAGGTTTCTTAACTGATAGATACGTTTTAGAAGAAAAGGATTGGAGAGATAAAACCGTTTTAAGTTTTGATGATAATGAAATTAAAAGTATTCAAATTGATTATCCTTTACAACAATCAAATTCATTTTCATTAACTCAAGTAAGTGATGGAAAATTTGAGGTTGAACCTTTATATCCTTCTACAGACAAAATTCCAACTGAGGTTTTACATCAAAAAGCGTTATCTTATTTATATAGTTATGAACGCTTAATTGCAGAAGCTTTTGAAAATAAAAATCCAAATAGAAATGAATTATTGGAAAAAGTACCTTTTGCAATTGTAAAAGTTACGACTAAAAGTGATGAAGTTAAAATCGTGAAATTTGTCCCAGTAGTTGAACAAGTGGAAGTTGATGAAGACACAGAAGCTTCAAGTCGACCTGCAGTACAAAGATATTTTGCTTTTGTAAATGGAAACGAAGATGTTTATTTGGTACAAGGTTTATTGTTTAATAAAATTTTCTGGGGTTATGATTATTTCTTTAAAAACTAAGGTTTAATTAAACGATCAAAAATCTTTAAATTTGATTATTGAATTCAGTATAGAGAAAGAGTTAATAACCAACTCTTTCTCTATACTGAATTTTAAATTATACAGAATGGATATTCAAACTTATGCAGAAAATCATACAACTGCTCAATCGAATATTTTAGCACAACTCATCCGAGAAACACATATCAAAACCCTTAGTCCGCAAATGGCTTCTGGTCATATACAAGGACAGTTTTTATCTTTTTTTTGTGAATTATTACAACCAAAACGAATTTTAGAAATTGGAACATTTACTGGATATGCAACTATTTGTATGGCAAAAGGATTAGCAAATGATGGGATTTTACATACAATTGAAGTTGATGAAGAAAAAGAGAGGATTATACGTAAGTATCTAAAGTTGAGTGATTTAGAAGAAAAAGTAAAATTACATATTGGAGATGCAGCTGAAGTCATTCCAACAATAAAAGGAAAGTTTGATTTAGTCTTTATAGATGCCGCTAAAAAACATAATGCCTTGTATTATGATATGGTTTTTGATAATGTGAAAAAAGGTGGCTATATCATTACAGATAATGTAATTTGGTATGGAAAAGTAGCGGGAAAAGCAAATGACAAGAGAACAAAATTAATTGATGAATTCAATAAAAAAGTTCAAAATGATAAACGAGTTGAAAACTTATTATTACCAGTAAGAGATGGTTTATTAATTGCTAAAAAATTGGTTTAAAAAAAATGTGTTAATGAAGTAATTAGTACGTCATCAACACAGATTAATTAAGCTTTTTCAATTCCCATTTCTTTAGCTTTTTCAATCATAAACTCAAAAGCGGCTTCATAAGAATTAGAAATATCGCCATCTAAAATGGCTTCTTTAATTGCATTTTTAATATCACCAACAGGACGAGATGGAGGAATCCCGAAAGTATCCATAATTATTTCGCCAGAGATTGGTGGTTGCCAATTTCTAATCTGATCTCGTTCTTCTATTTCTTTAAGTTTAATGCGAACCATCTCATAGTTCTCTAAATATCGTTTTACTTTATTTGGATTTTTAGAGGTAATATCAGCTTCACAAAGCAACATCAAATCTTCTAAATCATCTCCAGCTTCAAACAATAAACGACGAATAGCAGAGTCAGAAATATTTTCCTTTGTTAATGAAATAGGTCGAAGATGTAATCGAACTAATTTCTGAACATATTTCATTTTATGGTCTAATGGCAATTTGAATCGCTTGAATATTTTTGGTGTCATTCTCGCACCAACTACTTCGTGCCCATGAAATGTCCAGCCTATTTTTTCATCAAACCTTTTGGTTGGTGGCTTGGCAATATCATGTAAAATTGCTGCCCAACGTAACCAAATTTTATCCGTATTTTTACAAAGATTATCCAATACTTCCAAAGTATGATAAAAATTATCTTTATGTCCTTTTCCTTTGATGTATTCAACACCATGTAGACGTACCATCTCAGGAAAAATAATTTTTAAGATTCCAGTTTCATATAATAATTTGAAACCAATTGAAGGAACTGGAGCGGCAATTATTTTTTGTAACTCAGTTGTGATTCGTTCCATCGAAACTATACGAATTCGCTCTGCATTTTTCTTAATCGAAGCTAAAGTTTCTGATGTGATTTCAAAATTTAGTTGTGTAGAAAAACGAATCGCTCGCATCATACGTAAAGGATCATCAGAAAAAGTTTTATCTGGTGCTAAAGGCGTTTTGATGATTTTATCTTCTAAATGATACAAACCACCAAATGGATCTACGATAGTGCCATAATCCCTTTCATTAAGGCTTACAGCTAAGGCATTAATTGTAAAATCCCTTCTATTTTGATCATCTTCTAGTGAACCATTTTCGACAGTAGGTTTTCTGGAATCCGAACGATAAGATTCTTTTCTTGCACCGACAAATTCTATTTCTAAATCATTATGTTTTAGCATAGCTGTACCAAACCGCTTGAAAACAGTAACTCTAGGAGCTGGTCTGAATTTTCTTGATAAAGCATTTGCTAATTTAATTCCACTTCCAACACAAACAATATCCATATCTTTCGAAGGTCGCCCCAAAAGTCTATCCCGAACATATCCACCAACGACATAAGTCGGCATATTCAATTCACTTGCAGTATCTGAAATTAATTGAAATATTTTTCGCTCATGTGTTTTTATATCAAATAGCATATTTATTTTCTCTGCTTTGTTTATAATATTTGAATAGAACTGGCAAAATTAACTAATCGTTTCAATTATTAAAGAAATAGACCAAATTCAATAATATTTATTAGATAATTAAAGAAAAAAGCGGTGTTAAACTCACGTTTCTAATTCTTTTGCGTTAATTAAAATGTAATTATTTTCTCAGAAAGACCAGGTCTCCTTTTGGCGAAAGCGTTACAATAACAGATGGTTCGATTGGTTTTATATCATTTTGTCGATATTGAACAACATAATCCATTTGATTAATAATCTTCGGTGAAATTTCGTTAAATATTTTTGGAATAGCTTCGTTAGTAATATTAGCAGTTGTAGCGATTATTGGTTTGCCTAATTTTGATATAATTTCTTTAGAGAAACTATCCGTTGTAATTCTGATTGCTATTGTATTGTCTCTCGCAAATAAGAATTGAGGGAAAGTAGTAACGTCTTCATAAATTACGGTTACTGGTTTTGTATGATAATCAACTAAACTTTGAATTTTGGGTTGTAATTTAGGTATGTATTCTTTTAACATATCTTGATCACTAACCAAAATGACAAAACTTTTTTCACGGCTTTGTTGTTTGACCGAAAATATTTTGTTTACCGCTTTTTCATTAAAAGCATCACAACCGATTCCCCATACTGTATCGGTTGGATAAAGTATTAGTTCACCATTTTGAATGGTTGAAATAATTTTATCGATTTCGTTATTAAATTGCATATGATTATTTATATTTTATTAGTTTTAATATAATATTTATTTAGTTGTCAAATGATAACTTCCTATTTTCAGAATAATTGACTTAATTTAATCCTAAAAAGATGTAAATATATTGTTTAACACAATTAAAAAATTTATCATTTTGAAAACTTTTATACGCATAACGTGCTTATTCTTGTTATTTTTTATCCTGCCCAATCACTCAAATGCTTGGCATTTGGTAGGAGGAGAAATGTATTATGAATGTTTAGGTAATAACCAATATAAAATCTTTATGAAAGTTTATAGAGATTGTAATACACAGCAAGGAGCAAATTTTGATAATCCCGCATTAATAAGTGTTTATGATGGAAATGGTGTTAGTGTAAATGGTATTACAAACCCTATTAGTGTTCCGATTGCTATTGGTCCTACGAATATTCCAGTAAATACGGGTAATCCATGTGTTATTCCTCCATCAGGTTTGTGTGTTGAAGAAGCAATTTATGAATTAACACTTACATTGCCTTATAATCCAAATGGATATCACATATCATATCAAAGATGTTGTAGAAACTCTTCAATTACAAATATTTTCAATCCAAATGATTATGGAGGAACTTTTACAACATTTATTTCTGATTTAGCACAAACAAGTTGTAATAATGGAGCAAAATTTAATAATTTTCCTCCAATTGTTATTTGTGTTGGTCAACCATTAAATGTTGATCATAGTGCAAGTGATCCAGAAGGAGATTCCTTAGTATATTCTTTTTGTGCTCCGTTTGAAGGATTGAGTTCAAATAATCCTATGGGAACTGCAGGTCCACCACCTTATTCTACGGTTCCTTTTATTCCACCACTATCTCCAACAAATCCATTAGGAGGAAGTCCTCAAATTTCCATAAATCCTCAAACTGGATTTATCACAGGAATTCCGACAACTACTGGACAATATGTAGTTGGAGTTTGTGTAGAAGAATATAGAAATGGTGTTTTGTTAAGTACATTAAAAAGAGATTTTCAGTTTAATGCAACTACTTGTGCTGTTACAGTACAAGCAGATTTATTAGAAGATTATAAAACTGGTTTCAGAGAATATGTTTTAGAGAATTGTGGAGATACTATAATTGATTTTTTAAATCAAAGCGGTCAAGCACAATTTATAGATGATTATGAATGGAATTTTGATTTGAATAATGGTACTAATTCCTTATTCACAATTAGTAATCCAACAGTTACTTTCCCTGGATATGATACTTATCAAGGTATT
>CAZEOC010000055.1:0-13907 GCA_964513525.1 uncultured Saprospiraceae bacterium
TCTTTCAATTCAACGATTTCCACCAAACCAGTCTCAGGATTCATTCCGACAGGTTTTAAACCAGCATTTTCAATTTGTTCTAAATAATCATTATTAAACTCATAACGATGACGGTGACGTTCCGTTATTTTCAAAGCTTTATAAGCTGCAGAAGATTTAGAATTACGACGAATTTCGCAAGGATAAGCACCTAAACGCATTGTTCCGCCCATATTTTTTATATTCTTCTGTTCTTCCATTAATGAAATAACAGGATTAGTAGTTTCTGGATTCATTTCAGACGAAGCGCCATCTTCTAACCCTAAAACATTTCTGCTAAACTCAACCACTGCACATTGCATTCCTAAACAAATACCAAAAAACGGAATATTATTTTCTCGTACATATTTGATTGCGGTAATCTTTCCTTCGATTCCTCTTTCTCCAAAACCAGGTGCAACTAAAACACCATGCAAATCTTTCAATTTTTCTTGAACATTATCTTCAAAGATATTTTCTGAATGAATTGGACGAACACGAACTTTACATTCGTTCATTGCACCAGCATGAATGAAGGCTTCGTGAATAGATTTATAAGCATCTTGAAGTTCATTATATTTTCCGACTAAACCAATTTCAATTTCCTCAGATGGATTTTTCAGCTTTCCTAAGAATCCTTTCCAAGCACTTAAGTTTGGTTCTTTTTTATCTACCAATCGTAATTTTGACATTACAATTGTATCTAATTTTTCCTTCAACATTAAAATCGGCACATCATAGATTGTATTTGCATCGATTGCTTCGATAATTGCCCCTAATTCAACATTACAAAAACGAGCTAATTTTCTACGAATCTCTTGTGTTAATGAATGTTCTGTGCGACAAACCAAAACATCAGGCTGAATTCCTGTATTCAATAATTCTTTTACAGAATGTTGAGTTGGTTTTGTCTTCAATTCCTTTGCTGCACTCAAATATGGCACTAAAGTTAAATGAACCACCAAACAATTATCCGTTCCTAATTCCCAACGTAACTGACGTAAAGCTTCCAAATAAGGTAAAGACTCAATATCACCAACTGTTCCACCTAATTCAGTTATAACAATATCGTATTGATTCGAAGCACCTAATATTTGTACTCGACGTTTGATTTCATCTGTGATATGTGGTACAACTTGTACCGTTTTACCTAAGAATTCTCCTTTACGTTCTTTTTCAATAACGGTTTGGTAAATTCTTCCAGTCGTAACATTATTTGCTTGTGAAGTTGGCGTGTTTAAAAAACGTTCGTAATGTCCTAAATCCAAATCTGTTTCTGCACCATCTTCAGTGACATAACATTCGCCGTGTTCGTACGGATTTAGTGTACCTGGGTCAACGTTTAAATAAGGGTCAAATTTCTGAATCGTAACTCTATAACCACGAGATTGTAATAGTTTGGCTAATGAAGCCGCAATAATTCCTTTTCCCAATGATGAAGTTACTCCGCCCGTAACGAATACATATTTTGTCATTCCTATTAATAATAAATGATGAATATCGAAAGCTAATTTTTAGCCATACTTTCAATATTCATCATTATAGTTTAATCTTATTTACGGAATGCAAAGGTAAGTTTTAGAATTTTGAATTATAAATATTTAGGTGAGGAATTATCAACAAATTAAAAATTAGGCAAAAAAAAATGTTCCGATAAAATCGGAACATCACTAATCATGGAAGATTTAAAATTCTAAATATTTGTAAAAACAATTAATATAATTGATTTTCATTTGGTTTGGACTGAGGAAAAATGTTGTTTCCTAAGCTGGTGTAAATTTAGATAAATATTTTATAAAATCGAAAATTTCATTAGTTAAATTTTGATGTTAATTTAATATTAACTCATTTATTTCTTTCTTTAATCTATAACTCGTTGAAAATGAGCACTTTTTTTAGATTTATTAAAAAGTATGAATTTTAGAAAATATTTAAAATTGTCTATTTAGAATTTAATTTTGTTTGAAATGGCTATTTAAAAATTTTAATTAATAATTCTTCAAAATAATCGAATGCTTTCAACATTCGAGTTCCATACCAACTGAACATTTCACCATCAACAATAATAATTTTCGTACTTGGAAGAATTGCTTGAAATTCCTCAAAATGTTTTTCTTTAAACGGAAATGGTTCAGAGGATAAAAAGATATAATCTAAATTTTTTCCTTTCAAATCATTTAAATCAATTATTGGATAACGATTGTAGTCTTGAAATATATTTTTAACCCCAAAAATGGTAAGCATCTCATTAATATAAGTATTGTTTGCAACAATCATATAAGGATTTTTCCAAATGAAATAGGCTACTGAAATTGATTTTTGATTATTCAATAATTTATTTCGCTTCCGTTCAAATTTTTGCTTTTTAGCTATAATTCGATTAGTAATTAAATTTGCTTCATCGGATTTATCAACTAAATTACCAATACTTTGCATCATATTTATCGCATCATCAAAAGTATAAATATCACTCATCCAAACAGGATATTTTTGATATAAACTTTCAATTTGAGTTTTATCATTTTCTTCTTTATTACCAATAATTAAATCTGGTTGTAAAACTGCAATTTTATCAAAATTATATTGTTTCGTCCCACCAACACGGGTTTTATTTCTAAACCAGTTATTTGGATGAATACAAAATTTTGTAATACCTACAACTTCTTCTTCTAATCCTAAATCGTATAAATATTCAGTTTGAGAAGGCACAAGTGAGATGATTCTTTTAGGTTTTGATGATAAAGTAATGCCTCTATTCAATTGGTCTTTTGATGTGTTCATTCGGCTTCTTGTAAGTTTAGGTAGTTATTTCAAAATAAAATTCTTTATAATTGTTAAAAAAGCATGATTGTTTTGATTTATTGTTAAAACATTTTGGAAAAAATGATTTAAAGTGTAATTTTGACACTAACAAAATTAGCATATTTATTTTACTTAAATTGTTAATAACCAAATTATAGATAATGCAAAATACTAACCTTCAAATTGATGTTTGGAAAGCTTTCCAGATAGGTGAGGAACGTGCGTTTCACCATATATATACAACATATTACAATGATTTATATAATTATTGTTTTAGTATTTTAAAAAATCAAGCAACTGCGGAAGATTGCGTACAAGACTTTTTTGTGCATTTATGGCGAAAAAAATCTAAGCTTATTCCGAAATCAACTATCAAAGTATTGCTAATTGGAATTCTTAGAAATTTTACTTTTGATTTCATAAGGAAAACAAAATGTCGCCTAAAACATTCTCATCAATTTTCATTAGAAAATCCAAAATCTACAGCATCTTTTGAGCAATTGATTATCAAATCTGAAATCGCAGAAATTAAAAAAGTACAAGTTTTAAAATTGATTAATAGTTTGACAAATCAGCAAAGAGAAGCATTATATCTTCGTTATTATGAAAATATGGATATTAATGAAATTGCGACTATTATGAAATTATCTTATGCTGCAACAGCAAAGCATTTATCTCGTGCGACAAAAATTTTAGGACAAAAGAAATCGATTCTATAAATAATCATACTTTATAATTGTCAACTATTGTCTAATTATCTTGCTTTTTGCGTCTTATAGATAGTCAAACTGCATTTTAATTATGATAGATAGTCAATCAACTTCAATAATAGATTTAATTTTTAACCAAGAATTCAAAATTTGGTTAAAGAAAGGACAACCAAATTGCAATGATTTTTCTAATTTAACAAAAAGTACATTAGAGGAAGCGATTGATATTATTGCCACTTTAGAAAGTTCAAAAAAATCATTTTCAAAACTCGAAATAAACGAAAAATATACAGATTTGATGACAATTATTAAATCGGAAAAATAATTTCAACTTGTTATTTGGGTTTAATATTCAAAGTAAACCATTCGTAAATCTTCAATTTTCCTTGTGTTTTTATCAATTTCATTTCCTGTTTTTCGGGAAGTAAATTACCATAATCTAAATATTTTTGAGCTTGTTCATTTTCATATTTAATATTCCAAGCATCAGGATTCTCTGTATAAAAAACTAAGATTGGTTTTTCATTAATTGCTTTTTTAAGATAGGAATTCATTCCCTGACAAATACAAATCACAATTCACGATAAAAATATAATTCCATAGTATCAGGTATAGACCATATCATCAAAGAATCGCTAAGTTTAATATTAACATTTCTATCAAAAAAGAAATCAAAATCTGATTGTAGATATTTTTTTCTTTCTAATGGACTTATTTCGATTATATCATTATCAATATGATATCTATATTCTGTTGGCTTTCTCATTACTAATTGACATATTTCCAAATCAAAAATCCATTTATTAAATGTAGCCATATGCCTTGGTTCATTAAAGACAATAGTTTTCTTTTGATACCAAATTCCTAAAATGTCACTATTATTGTTTTTCTCACGAATTAAGTTTTTATTTAATTCGCAAGAAAATATCAATAGAGATAATAATACAAGAGCTAAAATTTTATTCATCATGATTATTCTTCCTTTTTCTTTCTTGAAGTTTTAGAGTATCTTCTATTTTTAAGTCTTTCTATCTTAAACTGAAAATTTATTAATAACAGGATTGGCATAAATTCCTAATAAATAATTTCGAGCAGCTGCTTGATTTTTTTCCTCAAATGAATTTATTTTTTCATTAAAAATAGCTTGATATTTATCAAAATCGACTTTGGAATATTGATTAGAATAAGTTGTATTTTTATTTAATAAATCAAAAGCGATGTAATTGATTTTGTTTAATCGAAAATTTTGATGAATAGAATTATCAATTAATTCTGCCAGTTTATTTAGTTTTTCTTTTGGTTTTTTTATGTCATTAAGAATATTTAATTCTTCTCCAAGAGGTTTATCAAAATGGTAATGCAAACCACCTTTTTGTCCTTGTATTCCTAATAACATATTTTGTAAATCTTGCTTGAAAGTCTTGCTAAATGTAGGATTCTCTTGCTTTGCAATGAATTCTTGCGTTTTTAATAAATCACAAGGGTCATATTCATAGCTAATAGCAACTGGCGTAATTCTAAGAGATTTTAAGTGTTCGACTAAATCCCCTTTCTTACTCATCGTAAACATTTTGAGTAGACCAGATTGAGTTCTATCGTTTCCATCTTTTGCTCTTCCTTCGCGTTGTGCAATCCAAATTGACGCTTCATTACTATTGATTTTATCCAAAATATAATTCGATAAATTCAATGAATGTTGATATAATTCTCTTGGATTCCCTTCTCTATGCACGATAAAACTACGATTCACTCGAAAGATATAATCTGTAATTGGATTTTTGACTAAATTACTTCCTATTGCTACTTCACAAGTATCAATTTTATTTTCATGAAAAATGGTATTCAAATAGGAAGAATCTAAAACAATATCTCGATGATTAGAAATTAATAATTGTTTGTTAGCATTACTGATATTATGAATTCCAG
Source organism: uncultured Saprospiraceae bacterium (assembly GCA_964513525.1). Classification (GTDB taxonomy): domain Bacteria; phylum Bacteroidota; class Bacteroidia; order Chitinophagales; family Saprospiraceae; genus CAWVWD01. The sequence goes on from CAZEOC010000055.1 coordinate 5,457, forward strand.
AAATTGTTATTTCTGAAATACTCATTTTCTTAATTCCCATCAAAAATGGATAAGTCAGTTTTGATTGAAAATCATAAATCGACTGTACTTCATTTTTTGTTTTTAATAAATAATCATATAATTCAGTAGGTAAAAAAGTTTGCATTCCTTTTAGTAGTTTTTCATCTTGAAAGATGGTTTGCGTTACTTCTTGTACTTCTGAATCTTTGAAAGGTATTATACTCAAGGTGTCTTTTAGTTTTGGTGAATGACAATTAATTATTGGTATCAATATTAAGAATTGCAAAAATAGTTAAAAAAGCATCAAAAGTACTTTAGTGAAATCTAAAGCTTCAATGAAAAGTATTCTTAAAATACCCAAATCTATTAATTTGATATTTTAATCTTAAAAAAACTATTTTCTAAAGAAAAATTCAGAAATTACAAATTGTTTTAAAAGAAACTTTATTTAGATAAGTTTTTAACTAATTAACCAAATTTTCAAAATTATTAATCAATAAATCATTAAAAATATGTTTGCAGAAGCAGGAATAATTATATTATTAGGAAGTATCGGACTTATTGTTTTGATGTTACTTTGGGCAGTTTCTCGATATAAACGTTGTCCGTCAGATAAAATTTTGGTTGTATATGGAAAAACAGGAAAAGACCAATCTTCAAAATGTATTCATGGTGGAGCAGCTTTTGTTTGGCCAGTTATTCAAGATTATTCTTACTTGGATTTAACACCAATTTCGATTGATGTTGATTTGAAAAGTGCTTTGAGTAAACAAAATATTCGTATTAATGTGCCGTCAAGATTTACGGTCGGTATTTCTCCGAAAGAAGGCGTTCGTGAAAATGCAGCAGATAGATTGTTAGGTTTGCCATTAGCAAATGTTAGAGATTTAGCACAAGATATTATTATCGGTCAAATGCGTTTGGTAATTGCGATGATGGATATTGAAGAAATTAATTCAGATAGAGATAAATTCCAAGAAACGGTTTATTCTCATGTTGATAATGAATTAGTGAAAATCGGATTGAAATTAATCAATGTAAATGTAACGGATATTCATGATGAATCTGGCTACATTGCAGCATTAGGAAAGGAAGCAGCAGCGAAAGCGATTAATGACGCGAAGCAAAGTGTAGCAGAAAAAGATAGAGATGGTTCAATTGGTGCTGCGAATGCAGAAGCAGAACAAAAAGTAAAAGTTGCCGAAGCTGTAGCAAGAGCAACGGAAGGGGAAAACTTAGCCAAAGTAACGATTGCAAACTCTGAAGCGGCTCGTCGTTCTAAAGAAGCAGAAGCTTTGAAAATTGCAATTGCGTCAGAAAAAATCCAATCTGCCAAAGCTTTAGAAGAAGCCTACAGTGCGGAAACGATAGCAGAGGAAGCTCGTGCAAAACGAGAAATGGCAACGAGAGAAGCGAATGAAATCGTTATTGCAAAAATAGAACAACAGAAAAAGGTAATCGAAGCAGAAGCGGAAGCAGAAAGAATTCGTCGTTTGGCAAAAGGGGAAGCAGACGCAATCTTGGCTCAAAAAAAAGCAGAAGCCGAAGGTTTATTTGAGGTATTGAGTAAACAAGCCGAAGGTTTTGATAAAATCGTAAAAGCAGCAGGTGAAAACTCTCGTGATGCGGTATTATTAATGATTGCAGATAAATTACCAGAATTGGTTAAAACTCAAGTTGAAGCGATTAAAAATATCAAAATTGATAAAGTAACCGTTTGGGAAGGCGGCGGACAAAATGAAGGAGAAGGAAATTCTACTTCTAAATTTGTATCGGGTTTGTATAAATCTGTTCCACCTTTAAGCGATTTATTTAATATGGCAGGAATGGATTTACCAGAATATTTGGGTAAAGCTGCCAAAGATGATAATAATGAGGTAGAAGATGCTAAAGTTATTGAAGAGTAGAGATTATGTTTGAGTGTTAGATTTTGACTTAATAGGAAATTTTTATAAAAAAAAATCACCTAATAAGTCAAAGTTCTTTTCTTGATAGATTAAAATCAAACTATAAACATTACAACCAAAAATCAAAAAAGCCTTTTAGAATTTTTCTAAAAGGCTTTTTTGATTAATTAATGTACTAACTTATTTTGCACCCAAATCTTTCAAAATGGCATCTAATTTTGCATCTAAATTAGCAGCAACAGTTTCATAATCTGCTTTTGATTTCAATTCATCATTTACACTACAATAGAATTTCACTTTAGGTTCTGTTCCTGAAGGACGAGCAGAAACAATACTTCCATCAGCAGTAAAGAATTGTAAAACATTAGCACTTGGTAAATCAATTGTAGTGGTTTCTCCAGTTGCCATATCTTTAGATTCAGATGATAAATAATCTTTTACCATAGTTACTTTAGAACCGCCAAGTGTTGCAGGAGGAGTTTCTCTCAAGCTTTTCAACATTGCTTGAATTTCTTCTGCTCCTTTTTTGCCTTCTTTTTTCAAAGCAACTAAAGCTTCTTTGTAGAATCCGAATTCTAAATATAAATCTAATAAAGCATCGTATAAACTTGTACCTTGGTCTTTGTAATAAGCGACCATTTCTGCTATCATTGCACAAGCAATTACCGCATCTTTATCTCTTGCATGTTCTCCAACTAAGTAACCGTAACTTTCTTCACCTCCAGCTAAGAAATATCTATCACCTTCAAATTTGGTCATTAACTCACCAATATATTTGAATCCCGTCAATGTATTGAAGCAATCTACATTTTTAGAAGCCGCAATTTTATCAATTAAATAAGTCGTTACGATAGTTTTAACGGTGTATTCCTTTCCAGTTAATTTTCCAGCATTTTCCCAAGCTGTCAAAACATAGTTGACTAATAAACTTGCTGCTTGATTTCCGTTGAATAAAACGATTTCTCCTTTATCATTCTTTGCAGCAATACCAACTCTATCCGCATCCGGGTCTGTTGCCATTAATACATCTGCATCGATTTCTTTTGCTTTTTTAATTCCTAAACTCAATGCTTCTGTTTCCTCAGGATTTGGATAAATAACTGTTGGGAAATTACCATCATAAGTCATTTGTTCTTCTACCAAAGTAACATTTTCAAAACCAAAACGCTTCAAAACAGGTGGAACAGAAACGCCGCCAGTTCCGTGAATAGGAGAGAAGACAATTTTTAAATCCTTCTGACGAGCAATTGCATCTTTAGAAATAGATAATTCTGCTAAAGCATCATAAAATTTCTCGTCCATTTCTTCTCCTATTGTTTCTATTAAATCTGAATTACCTTCAAACTTAATATCTGCAATAGAAGCGATTTTTTGAACTTCATCCATTACTGCTTTATCTTCTGGAGCAACTAATTGACACCCGTGTTTATCATAAGCCTTATAACCGTTGTATTCTTTCGGATTATGAGAAGCTGTCAACATTACACCTGCGTGACAACCTAATTCACGAATTGCAAAAGACAATTCTGGTGTCGGACGCAAAGCATCAAAATAATAAACATGAATCCCGTTTGCAGAGAAAATATCTGCGGTATATTTAGCAAATAAAGCTGAATTATTACGACAATCATGAGCAATCACAACTTTGATTGCTTCTCCTTCATATTTATTATTCAAATAATTAGAAAAACCTTGTGTCGCTTTTCCTAAAGTATATTTATTAACTCGATTAGAACCAACGCCCATAATGCCTCGTAATCCACCTGTTCCAAATGCTAAATCTTTATAAAAAGCATCCGTTAAACCGTCAACATCATTTGAATCAACCATTTTTTGAATCGTTGATTTTGTATCTGCGTCATAATTTCCTTCTAACCAACTATTGACAGTTGTTAGTACATTTGGTTCTAATCCTTTCATTTACTTTAATTTGTAATTTATTAATGTAGGTATCGGACACTTTTAAAGTGTCCGATACTTTAATATATAATATAATTACAAATTTACAGTCAATTTAGCTTAGTGTCAAATTAATTTTTTGTTAACTCTTTAAAAAAGATATTTCTATATACTTAAAACGGAATTTATTAACATAAAACGATGATTCATCAGAATTAATAATCAATAGAAATGAAGCGAACTAATTCTAATTCTTAATTTTACAGAAAAAATAATTTCATATTAATTACTAAATGCAAAACTGGAAAATCTATATCAGAAATTTTGAGGATTATTTGATGCTGGAAAAGAGTTTATCAAAAAACTCGGTGATGGCTTATAGTCGAGATGTGGGAAAACTGGTAGAATATTTAGAAATTCGGGAATTAGAATTATCACCAAAAGAAATTAAACTCAAACACTTTCATAGTTTTTTAGCGTATTTGTATGATTTAGGTTTATCAGCAAATTCTCAAGCGAGAATTATATCAGGTTTGAAAGCTTTTTTTGCTTTTTTAGTAATTGAAAAAGTCATTGAAATAGCGCCAACCGATTTGTTAGAAAGCCCAACTTTAAACAAGAAGTTACCAGAGGTTTTAAGTATTAATGAAGTAAATGAATTGTTAGCTGCTGTAGATTTGAGTACGGCGGAAGGACATCGAAATCGAGCAATAGTTGAAACTTTGTATGCTTGCGGTATTCGAGTAACTGAATTAATTGATTTGAAAATCTCTAATTTATATTTTGATGTTGGATTTATCAAAGTGATTGGAAAAGGAAATAAAGAACGATTCGTTCCTATCGGCGATGATGCGATTAAGTATATTGAATATTATAAAAAGGATAGAGAAAATCTAAAAACGATTCATGATGAGGATACTTTGTTTTTGAATCGACGAGGAAAAAAATTATCACGAGTGATGATTTTCTATATTATTAAAGATTTAGCGAAAGCGATTGATTTGAAAAAGAAAATTAGTCCACATACTTTTCGACATACTTTTGCGACGCATTTGATAGAAGGTGGAGCAGATTTAAGAGCAATTCAAGATATGTTAGGACATGTTTCGATTACAACAACAGAAATTTATACACATTTAGATACGACCTATTTAAGAGAAACTTTGTTAAATTTTCATCCGCTGTATCAAAAGGAATGACGAGTCGTTCGCTGACGATTTGAAAGTCCAAAACTTCCCGTCATACCGACGAAAGTCGGTATCTCCCCGATGTCAAGACAGAATCTTTAAAAGCTGAGTGCCGTTACCTTTGGGAGATATCGACCTTCGTCGGTATGACGGTTTATGTTTGAAGCTTTGGCTGAGTGCTGTCGCCTTTTGGAGATTCTGAATAAAAGAATTTTAGTGCATAAATTCCTTTTTTCAGAATGACGAAATTTTTTGACAACAAAAAACGAACATTGTTGCTAATAAAATTGTATTTTTACGCAAATAAGTTATAGAATAGACGTTAGTATTTAGATATTAGACCAACCTTTTAAAAGTCTAACGTCTAACGTCTAATTACTAAATAAAAATAGTGCAAGAATTATTCAAACCAACAACGGAGGCGAATTTATATGTAACGGTTGTTTTGCCATTAGCTTTGCCGAAGGAATACACTTATGCTGTTCCTTTGGAAATCAAAGATAAGGTAAAACCAGGTGTTCGAGTGGAAGTGCAATTTGGGAAGAACAAATTGTATTCTGCTTTGGTATTTGAGGTGACGACCGAAAAACCTGAAAGTTATACGCCAAAACCAATCATAAATGTCTTAGATAAAGAACCGATTGTAACACAAAAACAGTTTGATTTTTGGCGTTGGATGGCGAATTATTATTGCTGTACCGTTGGAGAAGTAATGAATGCGGCTTTGCCGAGTGGCTTGAAATTAGCAAGTGAGACAAAGTTGGTTTTAAGTCCATTATTCGATGGTGATTTTACAGAATTAAATGATAAGGAATATTTAATTGCAGAGGCTTTGACGATTCAAAATGAGTTGACAATTGAAGAAGTTCGCAAGATTGTGAATTTGAAGTCTGTTTATCATTTGATTGATGTTTTATTGGATAAAAAAGTTATTTTTTTAGAAGCAGAATTAAAACAAAAATATAAGGTTAAAACGATTGATTGTATTCGATTAGCAGAACCTTATTTTTCTAATAATGAATTACTTAGAGCAGTTTTTGAAGAGATAAATCGAGCTGCGAAACAGACGGAAACTTTAATCGCGTTTATTCAATTATCTAAAAATAAAGAAGATATTACTCGAAAGCAATTAGCCGAATTTGCTGGAGTTAGTACAAGCATCATCGGTGCTTTGGTGAAACGTGGTGTTTTAGAAATTTATAAGAAAGAAATCAGTCGATTAGGAAAATATGAAGAAGATGTAATTGATTCTTTTCCGCTTTCAGAACAACAAATTCGTGCGATTGATGAAGTGAAAACACAGTTTGAAACACAGAATGTCGTTTTGCTTCAAGGTGTAACAGGAAGTGGAAAAACTCGGGTATATATTGAGTTGATTGAACAAGCGATAGCACGAGGCGAACAGGTTTTGTATTTGTTGCCAGAAATTACTTTGACGGCTCAAATTATTGCTCGATTACAAAAGATTTTTGGTGATGATATTTCGGTTTATCATTCTAAATTTAATAATTCAGAACGAGTAGAAATTTGGCAATCTGTACTAAATGGAAAAGCGGTTGTTGTTGGTGCGAGGTCTGGAATGTTTTTACCATATCGAAATTTGAGTTTAATTATCGTGGATGAAGAACATGATGCCTCTTTCAAACAAATCGACCCTGCACCTCGCTACAATGCTCGTGATATGGCGGTTTATATGGCACATTTGCATAAAGCAAAAGTAGTTTTAGGAACGGCAACGCCTTCGATTGAAAGTTATCAAAATGCAATTGATGGAAAGTACGGTTTAGTCGAAATGAAAGAACGTTTTGGTGGTTTAGAATTACCAAAAGTTAAGATTGTTGATTTAAAACAAGAAACACGAAAGAAGACAATTCAATCGCATTTTTCTTCTGTTTTAATAGGCGAATTGAAAGCTGCTTTAGAACGAGGAGAACAAGCGATTTTGTTTCAAAATAGACGTGGATATGCACCGACTTTAAATTGTCAAACTTGTGGTTGGGTTTCGGAATGTATCAACTGCGATGTGAGTTTGACTTACCATAAATATTCAAATACGCTAAAGTGTCATTATTGTGGACATCACAAAAAATTAGCAAAAACTTGTCCCGCTTGTGGACAACAAAAACTAACGATAAAAGGCTTCGGAACGGAAAAAATCGAGGACGAATTACAAATCATTCTACCTGATGCAAAATTGGCAAGAATGGATTATGACACCGTTAGAACGAAAAATGCGCATGCAGAAATTATCAATAAATTTGAAAATAAACAAATTGATATTCTCATCGGAACGCAAATGGTAACAAAAGGTTTGGACTTTGATAATGTTGGAATTGTTGGGGTTTTGAGCGCAGACCATTTGTTGCATTTTCCTGATTTTCGAGCGTCAGAGCGAGCGTTTCAATTGATTACGCAAGTAAGTGGTCGAGCAGGAAGAAAGAAGAAACAAGGTTTGGTTATCATTCAAGCATATGATACGGAACATCCAGTTTTGGCAGAAGTTTTTACGAATGATTTTACGAATTTTTTCCGTCGAGAAATTATGGAAAGAAAGTCATTTGATTATCCGCCGTTTCGTCGTTTGATTCAAATTCAATTAAGTCATAAGAAGATAGAAAATGTCCGTTTTGCGGCAGACTTTTTTGCGAAACATCTGAAATCGAAATTAGGAAAACGAGTTTTAGGACCAACAGAACCAGGAATTTCGAGAGTTAGAAGTTATTATTTGCGAGATATTGTTATCAAATTAGAAAAGAATAAACGAGTAATTGACGGCACGAAAAATTTGATTTTGGAAACGGTCAATTTATTGCATCAGCAAAAAGGAATGTCGAATATTAAGGTGAATATTGACGTAGACCCGTAGGTAAGGTTTTTTAGAATAGAAGTCAGATTGAACTACTTACCCAACATTTCCAAAATTATAAGAATATAAAAAACGCCTCATTCAGTTTTAAACCGAATAAGGCGTTTTATCAAAATTAGAAATAAAATGTTTATTCCTTATTCTTACCTTTTTTACCTTTTTTACCTTTTTTACCTTTTTTACCTTTTTTAGCTTTTTTTTCTGCCTTTGATTTTTCTTTCCCTACTTTTTCTTTAGCAGTTTCCGCCTCAGTTTGTCCAGCTTCTTTTTTAGTCTTTGCTTTCTCTTTAGCAGCTTCCGCCTTAGTTTGTCCAGCTTCTTTTTTAGCCTTTGCTTTTTCTTTAGCAGCTTCCCTTTTTGCCTTAGTTTGTTCCTTTGCAGATTCTCTTTCTACCTCAGCTTCTATTTTTGTTGCTTCTCGCTTTGCACGTCGAGCCTCTTTAGCAGCATTACGTTCTGCTTTAGTTTTTTCCTGCTTCTCTTTCTCCACTTCTTCAGGAATTTCCTGCGCTTGTAATAAAGTAATAGAAAACACCATTAAAAACGATAATATTATTGACTTAATCATAATGTTTTAATTTAAGTAATTTTT
>CAZEOC010000056.1:0-13654 GCA_964513525.1 uncultured Saprospiraceae bacterium
ATCATTAATAAACTAATCGTACCTTGACGAGCAATAGTAACAATTCCGATTGAAAATATCTCTTTAATAATATTGATTTTCAATTTCAGATTCTTCCAAAGAATTTTCAATTCAGAACGTCCTGAAAAGAAGAAATACCAAGTTGTAAAAGCGGCACTTGTAAAATAAGAAATCGTAGTTGCCCAAGCAGCACCCGCTAAACCCATTTCTAATGTGATAATAAAAATTGGGTCTAATATAATGTTTAATAAAGAGGGAATCAACATCGTAATCATTGCAATATTGGGTTCGCCTTCTGCTCGAATTGCATTATTAGTCATCATTGCCCAAGCTAAGGCTGGAACACCGATTAAGACAATTTTGAAATATACTTTTGCAGGTTCTAAAATATCGCCATTTGCACCAAAAAGGATTAGTATTTCTTCTTGAAAAATAAATCCAACTCCAACGATAAAACATCCTAATAATAAGGTTAAACTAACCATATTACCGAAAGTCAATAAAGCTTTTTCTTCATTTTCTGCACCTAAAGAACGAGAAATCATAGAAGCTCCACCAATTCCAATTGCCATTCCGATAGAAGAAATTAAAAAACTAATTGGCATAACAACAGTAATCGCTGCAATGGCTAAAACACCAACATATTTCCCAACAAAAATAGTATCAACAATACCATATATTGACATGATTAACATGCCGACCGCTGCTGGAATTGCTTGTTTTAATAGTAAACTTGAAATCTTACCAGTTCCTAATTCTTTCGATTGGGATTTTGACATATTTAGTTAATCTTGATTTTTTTAATTGATTTATATTGAACAAGATGACAAAGGTAAAGTTTCGATAGAATTAAATTGTAATTATTATTTTTTCTTAAGTATTTGGACATAATTAAACGAGGTAGAATACTTGTTTGATTGTGTCCAAGTACTGATTTTTTAATCTAAAAATCAGTTGAATTTAATTAACTACTTTTGGCTAAAATTACATTTTTTCAAATTTGGTTAAATGTTAACGTAACAAATCTAAAAATATTAACGTTTTAAGAATCGAACAAACAAAAAATTATTTAAAACCTAATTCACAAAAACTTAAAATACCTTTCTATTTGAAGCACTTCTAATATATTTTTAACATTTCTACATATTAAAGCATTATCTTTTTACATTTGATTATTCGTGAAATTCAATATTTTAGGAATAATTAATACGATATGTATATGCTTTCTAATTAATATTTCAATCCTTAGTAATAAATTAAAATCATAATCGACAATTAAGATTAAATACTTACCAAAAACGTATTGTACGTTAATTCCAATTGGTCGATTTATTTTTTAGACATTACAAGTGACTTAATGATTAATAAATAATCAAAATAAACACTTAGAAAGAATTGAATACTAAATATTTAATACTTAAGAACAAAACTATGATTCAACTTAAAATTGCGATGACAACTGTTTTAATGTTATTGCTGTCTCCAATGGTTTTTGGACAGCAAACGGGCATTTTTACAGATATTCATGAAGATTACAAAAAAGGTTTAGAACTTTTTGACCAAGGTGTATATGAGGCAGCTCAAACACACTTTTTAGCAGCGATGAACCAAAAAGTGCAGCCTCAAAGCTCTGACTTCACTTTATTACAACAAAAAGCACAATTAAAACATGCTCAATGTGCGATTCGACTGAATCATCCTGATGGAGAAAAATTGATTATTGATTTTATTCGGGATTATTCACCAAGTCAGGTTGCGAATGAAGCATTAATAGATATTGGTAACTACTATTTTGGTCAAAGAAAATATGCGGAAGCCATTAAATATTACCAACAAGTACCAACTTTGGATTTGAGTAATGATATGATTACGGAAATGAAATTCAAAATGGCTTACGCTTATTTGGTAAAGAAAAAATACAAACAATCTCAGAGTTTGTTCCGTCAAATCAAAGATATTCAAGGAGATTATTATTATCCAGCGAATTATTATTATGGTGTAACGGCATTTCAGGGAGATGATTACAAAACGGCAATCGAGAGTTTTGAAAGAGTGAAAAATTCTAATAAGTACAACAAAGATGTACCTTATTATATCACTCAAATCGCTTTTGCACAAGGAGATTATAATAAAGTAATTTCTTATGGAACGACGCAAACCAGCAATACTCGAATTAAGAAATATAGAGAGATTAATAAATTAGTTGGTCAAGCATATTTCGAACGTAAAGAATTTGATAAAGCATTGCCTTATTTAGAGGAACATGCGGAATCTGGAAAATTAAGACAAGAAGATTTATATCAAGTAGCTTATACGCAATATCGTGTTGGAAAATATGATGATGCGATTAAGAATTTTGCAGAATTAAAGAATTTGAATTCTGCATTGGGACAAAATGCCTTGTATAACTTAGGAGATTGTGATATTAAAGTTGGAAATAAAAAATCTGCTCGTTCTGCTTTCAAAAAAGCAAGTACGATGAGTTTTGATAAAAAAATCCAAGAGGAAAGTCAGTTTTTATATGCTAAATTATCTTACGAATTAGGCTTTTCTAAAGATGCAGTTGATGGTTTACAAGCAGTAAAATCTACATCTCCAAAATATAGCGAAGCTCAAGAATTATTGAGTAAGGTTTTCTTAAATACGAAGAATTATAAACAAGCATTGGAGATTATTGAGAATATGCCTGTGAAGTCAGTTGAAATCAGAAAAGCTTATCAAAAAGTTGCTTATTTCCGTGGTGTACAATTGTATAATGAAGGAAATGGAAAAGCAGCTAAAAATATGTTTATCAAGTCGTTAGAAAACTCTTATGATACAAGAGTGAAGGCTTTGGCGAACTATTGGATTGGTAATGTAAACTATGTTTTGGGTGATTATAATAGTAGTATTAATGATTTCAAAACGTTCTTATCTATTGCAACACCTCAATCACAATTATTTACAGATGAAGCATCTGTTGCAACCGCAAATTATAATTTAGGATATAATTATCTGAAAAAAGAAAATTATAAAACTGCTGGAAGTTATTTTGCAAATGCAGTGAAAGGTTATGAAAGAACAAGGATTAACAATGATTTTGTTAAGAATAGTGTTTATCCAGATGCATTATTAAGAGCTGGAGATTGTAATTTGAAAAATAATAAATATCCGATTGCTTTGAGTAATTATAACAAAGTAATTAGTAAAAAGGCTAAAGGACAAGATTATGCTTTATATCAAAAATCTATTATTTTAGGTTTACAGAATAAAGATGTAGATAAGATTTTGACCTTAGAAAACTTAGCATACAAAAATACAAATTCACAATATGCTGATGATGCTTTATTAGAATTAGGAGCGACTTATTTACAATTAAATAAATTAAGAGAAGCAACTAAACCGCTAAATATCTTGGTGTCAACTTATAAAAATAAGTCTGACTTGATTAATGCAGGTTTATTAAAATTAGGTTTGATTGCATACAATCAAGACCAAAATGATAAAGCATTAGATTATTATAAAAGAGTTTTTTCTAATAATCCTAATGCAACAGAAGCAAAAGATGCACTTCGTGGAATTGAAGAAATCTATATTGATAGGGGAGAACCAGAAAAATATTTTGCATTCTTAGAAAGTATTCCTGGTTATAAAGTATCAGATGCGACTAAAGATTCTTTAAGTTTCAAAACAGCAGAAGCACAATATCAGAATGGAAATTATGATAGAGCAATTGCTTCTTATTCAAGTTATATTCGTCAGTTTCCAAACGGAATTAGCATTTTAGATGCTTATTACGAAAGAGCAGAATCATACTATATTTTGAAAAAATATACACAAGCTTTATCTGATTATGAGAATTTAATTGCGAGAGGATTTAGTTCATATTATGCTCGTTCGTTGCGTAAAGCAGGTTTGATAAGTTATAATGTGTCTAAGGATTTCAGCAAAGCTTATAATTATTACTCAAAATGGGCAGAAATTGCTACTGGTGACGATATATTCGAAGCACAATTAGGAACAGTAAGAAGCGCTTACCGTTTAGGTGGAAAAAAATCGGAAGTTTCCCGTTTGGCAGAAGCCGTAAAAGCGAATTCAAATGCGACTCAAATGGATAAAGGGGAAGCTGCATATTATATCGCTGAAATCGCTTTAGATGCTAAGAATTATTCAAAAGCAAAATCAAATTTTGTTATAGTAGCAAACTCTTTAACTGGAGAACAAAAAGCGGAAGCTTTATATCAAATTCCATATATCACATTCAAAGAAGGGAATTTAACACAAGCAGAAAGTATCGCTCAAGCGAATGCTTCTGAATTAGGAGATTATGGAGATTGGTTGGCAAGATTATATATTTTGTTAGGTGATATTTATACACAACAAGGCGCATTATTAGATGCACAAGCTTTCTTAGAAGCAGTTGTCGAAAATTATACTGGAGATAATACCATTTTAGAAGAAGCGCGAATCAAATTGGAAAAAGTAAAACAATTAGATGCAAATAAAAGTCGCTTAATCGCGCCATCAAATACTGGTGGTAACAATAGTGGCGATTTAGAAATGGACGAAGGCAATAAATAATTGATAATTGAAAATGAATAATTGACAATTAATAAATTAAAAACTGAAAGGTAGAATAGTGAAAAGTTCAGAATTGAAAAGAAAGGAAACGAAGCGAAATAATCACTAATCACCGATTACCAATTACGAAATAAATGAAAAATATAAAAATAACGCTATTGGCAATGTTGATGTCAACAGCAATCTTTGCACAAAAATTACCTTCGGAACAAGTGGAGGTAATGAAGAAATTTGAGGCGAATTTAGCACAATCTAAAAAGCTAACGACAACGCCTTTATTGCAAGCAATCGAAACTCAACCGGCAACTTTATCTTATACTGTTCCGACGAGATTATTGACATTGCAATATGAACCGCCGAGCTTGAAACCGATTGCTTTGAAGCGAGAAAAGCCTTTACCGACCTATAATTTCTATAGTAAATTAGGCTATGGTTTCCCGAGTATGCCGTATGCAGATATTCACTATTCTTCTGGTGCTTCGGATAAATTGGCTTATGATATTCATGCTTTTCATAATTCAGCAAACAATACTGGAAATATTGAAAATCAACGTTTTGGAGAAACAAAAATTGACCTTGGTGTTACTTCTTATAATGAGAATTTTGCAATAGGTGGAAATTTAGGTTATGACCATGATGTGGTACATTTTTACGGTTATGAAAATTCGGATACTTCAGAAGTTTTTGCAAGAGATTCAGTTCGTCAGCGATTTTCTAATATACACGGTGGCTTAACTTTATTCAATAGTGAGCGTACAAGAGGCGATTTGAATTATAATGTTGGTTTAGATTTTTATAATCTAAGTGATGCTTATGAAGCGAATGAATTTGGTGTAGATGTTCATGCAGAATTAGTAAAATGGTTCAGTGATGCACATCCTTTCAAAGTGAAAATTGGAAATGATTTTACTCGTTTTAATAATGATTCAATTCGTCCGAGTAATAATCTATTTTATCTTCAACCAAACTTCACTTATCATGGAAGTAGTTTTATCGTGAAATTAGGAGCGAATATTAATGGAGCAGATTCTTCGTTTTATTTTCAGCCTGATGTAGAAGCACAAGTGAATTTGGCAGGCGATAAATTTGCAATTATTGCTGGTGCAGTAGGAGAAGTTCAGAAGAATACATTTTTGAGTATAACGAATTATAATCCTTTTATTAATAATGAACAACGCTTATTAAACACGCGTAAAAATCATTATTATGGTGGATTGAGAGGAACATTTAATGGATTTTCATTTGAAGGAAAAGTTGGTTATATTCAGTATAATAATTTAGCTTTATACTTAAATGATTCCACAGATACGAAGCGTTTTGATGTACTCTATGATGATGCAAATAGTGTAAATATTCACGGAAGTGTATCTTTCACAGCAGTGAAAAATTTAGATATTGGCGGAACTATTGATGTTAATACTTATACTATGGATAGTTTAGGCGCAGCCTTTCATTTACCAAATTTTGAAATGAATGTTAATGCGAAATACCGCTTAATGGATGATAAATTAACCTTAAGAGCAGAATTATATACTTTAGGTGGAATTACTTATTTAGATGAAAATAGTGTTGAAGCGAATACAGGTGCTTTATTTGATTTGAATTTAGGTGCAGATTATCAATTTACAGATAAATTCGGTGTTTTTATTGATTTGAATAATGTAACGAATCAGCAATTTCAGCGTTGGAATATGTACCCAAATTTTGGGTTTAATATGATGGCTGGTGTTACTTTGAAATTTTAAGTATTATCTTTCTTGATTAATAATCAAGAATTAAAAGTCCAACAAATCTTGCATTTGTTGGACTTTTTTGATTTATAATTGACCTTAATTAATGTTATTATTCTGATTTTGAAATTCTTGATTTATAATATAAATCGAATCATCTGCTTTTCTATCATTTTGCTTTAGCTAAAAACAAATTATTTTGTAATTGATTTTGTATATTTGCACTTTTTTAGGATTAGAAATTATGAAAATTGTCAATTACCCATGATTAATTGTCAATTATAAAAAAGATATAGATGTTTGATAATTTAACAGATAAACTGGAAGGTGCATTTAAGACACTAAAAGGGGAACATAAGATTACGGAACTAAACATTGCAACTTCAGTAAAAGAGATTCGTCGTGCTTTGGTTGATGCCGATGTAAACTATGCGATTGCAAAGGATTTTACAAATAAAATCAAAGAGAAAGCATTAGGCGGAGGCGTTTTGAATGCTGTAAAACCAGGTGAACAAATGGTTAAAATTGTTCATGATGAGTTAGTCGCTTTGATGGGTGCAGAAGCAGTTGAAATTAATGTTGATGCAAAACCTGGAATCGTATTAGTTGCAGGTTTACAAGGTTCTGGTAAAACGACTTTTTCTGGTAAATTGGCGAATTATCTAAAGAATAAAAAGAAGAAAAGAGTTTTATTGACTGCTTGTGATGTTTATCGTCCTGCAGCAATCAATCAATTGTCAACTTTAGGAGAACAATTGAGTGTAGAGGTTTACAAGGAGTTAGAAAATAAAAATCCTGTAGAAATTGCACAAAATGCGGTGAAATACGCAAAGCAAAATTCTTTTGATATTGTCATCGTCGATACTGCTGGTCGTTTGGCGGTAGATGAAGAGATGATGGTGGAAATCAAAAATATTCACCAAGGAATACAACCAACAGAAACACTATTTGTAGTAGATGCAATGACTGGTCAAGATGCTGTGAATACAGCAAAAGCCTTCAATGATAGATTGGATTTTGATGGTGTTGTTTTAACAAAATTAGATGGTGATACTCGTGGTGGAGCTGCTTTATCTATTAAATATACGGTTGGAAAACCAATCAAATTTGCTTCGCAAGGAGAAAAGTTAGATACTTTAGATGTCTTTCACCCAGAACGTATGGCAACTCGTATCTTAGGTATGGGTGATATTGTTTCTTTAGTGGAGAAAGCACAAGATGCGATTGACGAAAAAGAAGCAGAACGCTTACAGAAGAAAATCAAAAAGAATAAGTTTGATTTTGAGGATTTCTTATCACAATTGAATCAAATCAAGAAGATGGGAAATATCAAGAATCTTTTGGGTATGATTCCAGGAATGGGTAAAGCCGTAAAAGATTTGGATATTGATAATGATTCTTTCAAGCATATTGAAGCGATGATTCAGTCAATGACTCCAGCTGAACGTTCAAATCCTGATTTGTTAAATGGAAGCCGTAAACGTAGAATCGCCAACGGTGCCGGTCGTTCTTTATTAGAAGTAAATCAGTTTATTCGTCAGTTTGAGCAAATGAAAAAAATGATGCATGCGATGAGTCAAGGCGGTGCATTTGGCGGAGGCGGAATGCCAAGCCGTTCTGCTTTGAGACGAGGTTCAAGAAAGAATAATCGTAAGAAGGGCAAAAAGAAGAGAAGATAATTTTTCTAATTAGAAAATGATTATAAAAAATATTTAGGAGATGTAATTTTGCATCTCCTTTTTATTTGGAATGAAGTTATCGGAGACCTTCAAGGTTTCAGATAACTAAAGCTATAGAATATGACATATAAAGATTTACAAATTATATATGAAGACAATCATTTTATTGCAATTAATAAACCTGCGGGAATATTGGTGCAAGGAGATGAAACGGGTGATAAACCACTTAGTGAATACGTCAAAGATTATATCAAAGTTAAAAAAAGAAAGGTTGGCGATGTATTTTTAGGCGTTGTTCATCGTTTGGATAGACCTGTAAGTGGTACGGTGATTTTTGCTCGTACAAGTAAAGGTTTGACTCGTTTGAATGAGTTGTTTAAAAACAGAGAGGTTAAGAAAACTTATTGGGCAATTACTTCGGATCGACCTGAACCGCTTTCTGGGCATTTGACGCATTATTTGCACAAAGACAAAGAAAGAAATGTAACGAAGGCTTATCAAAGTCAAAATAGAAATAAAGCAGCAAAAAAGTCTGAACTGAAATACGAATTGATGTCTAGTATTGGGAAACATCATATGGTAAAAGTAGAACCTATTTCTGGACGTTCTCATCAAATTCGAGTACAGCTTTCAAGAATCAATTGTTCTATTGAAGGCGATGTGAAATATGGTGCAAGAAGTGGAAATCGTGATGGTTCGATTCATTTACATAGTCGTAGTTTGGAGTTTATGCATCCTGTAAAAAAAGAGCGAGTTTTCATTGTGTCAGAACCACCAAAGAAAGACCAAATTTGGAGAATGTTTAAGCAATATTATGGGTAAAATTGTTATTTGTTAATCAAGAATTACGAGGAGATTTTATGTACTAAATTTTTCAAGAAATTATCGTTTAACAAATAACTATTAACCAAAAGTTATGAAATCGTTTATAGGAATATTTGTGGGTTTGTTTATGATTGGTCAGTCAAGTCCGACTTTCCATATCAATCCGTATCCAGATAATTCTTTACAGGTAGAAAGGTATCAAGAGTTAGGAATGCCAACGCCTGACGAAGATTGGTCTGCTTCTGAATATAAACGAGTTCAAAAAGTTATTAAAGGATATTATGAAGTAGATAAATGGAGTATTCCTCGAAAAGGAAGTGATTATTCAGGTGATTTATTTGAGAAAATAATCGATTTGAATAATTTCTATATTATTATTGATAAAGATGTTTTTATACAAGAAAGATTAGAAAAACACGATGCTTTATTGCGAGTAGTCGCTCAACTTTTGAGTATGTATCATGAACCCAAATCTGAAACTCAAAGGTTTGGTGCAGAAGTTTTGGATTTGCTCATTTTATCAGCTCAAACTTCTGAATATTCTGTTCAATTACTACAAGAATTGAAGGCAATGATGTCTGAAAAGGGGATGAAAAATGGTGAATTAGATTTAATGACGGATAAGTTGAAATTAGGAATTTCTGCGACTATAATTGAATTGTTGAAAGTCATTGAAAAAGATTATTATCAATATTCTACGAATGATTTGGAGATGTTTTCAACTAATCTTCATTATTGGTCAAAATCTATAATTCATTATTTGAATGAAACACAAAAGACTGAAATTATAAATCAAATTGATTTATCAATTTCAGCCTTTGACAATAAAACGATTCATAGCGAATTGAAAAAATTAAAGAAAGGTTTATAAATTTTCTTCAATTACATCAATTCCAATATCATTATGTGAAGTATCAAAAATAGCTTGACCATTTTTTATAATAATAATCTGAGGAGATTGATGTGTAACTCCTAAATCAGCCGCAACTTTATTAGAAATACTTCTATAAGATAATAAATCTAAATAGTGAATTTCAGCCTGCGTTTCCTCAATATTCCATTGACGTTCCAAACGTCTTTTTGCCATCGCAGAAATAGAACAAGTTGTACTGTGTTTAAATATTATTTGTGGCTTATCGCTGGATTTCTCAATTACATTAGCTAAACCTTCTTCAGAGTTTAACAATTGCCAATTAATATGTTCTGTATTTTTTGCTTCGCTTTTTTTATTCCAAAATCCCATGATTATTTTGATTTTCTGTTTTAATAAATATACCGAATCGTAACAAATTGAAAGTGAAAAGGTTATTTAGTTAGTTTGGCAGTTATCGGATACCTTCAAGGTATCCGATAACTAAAACTTATTTTTTAATAAATTTTTCTAATTCTACCATCGAAATTTTATTT
Organism: uncultured Saprospiraceae bacterium; assembly: GCA_964513525.1. Taxonomy (GTDB): domain Bacteria; phylum Bacteroidota; class Bacteroidia; order Chitinophagales; family Saprospiraceae; genus CAWVWD01. The sequence goes on from CAZEOC010000056.1 coordinate 10,202, forward strand.
TCATAAATTGCTTTTCCGATAATTGCACCATAAATACCCATTTTATCCAATTCTTCAATTTCAGAAATAGAAGAAACTCCGCCGCTTGCGATTAATTTCAACTGTGGATATTTTTTCATTATATCTGCATACAATTCTAATGAACTTCCTGATAACATTCCATCTTTAGAAATGTCCGTGCAAATTACATATTCTACACCTTGTTTAGTGTAATAATCCAAAAAATTCCAAATGGTTACTTCCGTTTTTGATAACCAACCTTGAATTGCAATATTTCCATCTAAAACATCAGCACCCAAAATCAATTTTTTAGCGGTATATCGTTCTAACCAAGCCAAAAACATAGATTTATTTTTTACGGCAATCGTTCCCGCAGTTACTTGTTTTGCTCCTGAAGCAAATGCCAATTCTATATCAGCATCCGACTTGATACCGCCACCAAAATCAATTTCTAAATTGGTATTCTCTACGATACTTTTCAAAATATGATGATTGACAATGTTTTTAGCCTTCGCTCCGTCTAAATCAACTAAGTGTAAATTAGTGATTCCAATACTTTCAAACTCTTTAGCAACTGCTAAAGGACTTTCGTTATATATTTTCTTTGTATTATAATCGCCTTGTGATAAACGCACACATTTACCGTCTATAAGGTCGATTGCAGGTATTATTTTCATCTATTTATATTGTCGTGTTGTTGCAGCTTCAGCAAAACATCACATTGTAATAAAATTCTTTAAAATTTGCTCGCCAATTGTTCCCGATTTTTCAGGATGAAATTGTGTTGCATAAAAATTATCTTTTTGTAATGCAGCACTGAAAGGCGTAATATAATCTGTCGTTGCCGCTGTGAATTTACTTATTTCTGCATAATAACTATGAACGAAATAAACGTATTCATTTTCTAATTCTGCATTAAAAATTTCACTTTTTAAATCTGAAATTGTATTCCATCCAACATGCGGTACTTTTAATTTTGGCTCAAACTTAACGACTTTTTGTGGGAAAACGCCTAAACATTGTGTATCACCTTCTTCTGAATGTTCACAAAGCAATTGCATTCCTAAGCAAATTCCTAAAACTGGTTGCGTTAAATTTGGAATCAATTTATCTAATCCAAGTTGTCGCAAATAATTCATCGTTGTACTTGCTTCTCCAACTCCAGGAAAAATCACCTTTTCAGATTGCTGAATGGTTTCCAAATCACTTGTCAAAACCGCTTCAACTCCTAAGCGTTTTAAAGCAAAAATGACTGATTGCACATTTCCTGCATTATAATCTATAATTGATATCATTTTTTGTCGTGTTGTCGTGTTGTCGTGTTGTCGTGTTGATGTTAGTTTTGATTGAAATTATAATTATAAAACCTAAAATTCAATTCAATTAAAATTTGCAATTGCGATGCTCAACATAATAAACGTCAGCACAACAACACATCAGCACGTTAACACATCTTATAAAACGCCTTTTGTACTTGGCAGAATATCAGAATTAACATCTCGCTTAATTGCTATTTTTATTGCTTTGGCGAATGCTTTGAAGATTGCTTCAATTTTATGATGTTCGTTTTTGCCTTTTGCTTTGATGTTTAAATTACATTTTGCTGCATCGGTGAACGATTTGAAAAAGTGGAAAAACATTTCTGTTGGCATTTCTCCAATTTTTTCTCTTTTGAATTTTGCTTTCCAAACCAACCAATTTCTACCACCAAAATCTATCGCAACTTGAGCCAAACAATCATCCATTGGCAAACAAAAACCATAACGCTCGATTCCTCTTTTGCTACCTAATGCTTTATGAAAAACTTCGCCCAAAGCAATTGCAGTATCTTCAATTGTATGATGTTCGTCTACTTCTAAATCACCATCAACTTTCACCGTCAAATCTATACCAGAATGACGAGCAATTTGGTCTAACATATGGTCAAAGAATGGCAAACCAGTTTCACAATTTCCAATACCTTCTCCATCCAAATTAATATGAATTTGAATATCCGTTTCTTTTGTTTTTCTATGAATTTCGGCTGTTCTATCTTCTAATTTCAAGAATTCGTAAATTCCTTTCCAGTCTGAAGTAATTAAACCACAATACTTTCCTAAATCACCAGTTTCGGGTGCAGTTTCATTTGTAATCAAAATCCCTTTTCCACCTAAATTTTTGGCTAATTCGACATCAGACATTCTATCACCAATGACAAAAGAATTTTCTAAGTCATAATCACCATTAATATATTTACCTAAAAGCCCAGTGTTTGGTTTTCGGGTCGGTGCATTTTCATGAGCAAAAGTTCTATCTATATAGATGTCTTCAAAGATAATTCCTTCATTTTCATAGGCTTTAACAATGAAATTTTGAACATTCCAAAAAGTATGTTCTGGAAAACTGTCTGTTCCTAAACCATCTTGATTGGTAATCATCACCAATTTATAATCCAATTCTTGAACTATTTTTGCCAAATATTGAAAAGAGTTTGGTAAAAACTCCAAGACTTCAAAACTGTCTACTTGTTCTGTAATCGGCGGTTCTACGCAAAGTGTTCCGTCTCGGTCTATAAATAGTATTTTTTGCATACTTTTTGAATACTTGATTCTGATTATTGATTACATTGTTTGAAGCCAATTCAATTATTTGAAAATGAATAATTTTCATTCAATGAACTTATAATCCATTATTAATAAATTATTTTATAAAACTTTGTAAAGCATTGATTAAGGCTAAGTTTTCGACTTTCGTACCAACGGTTATTCTCAAACAATCTTCACATAAAACGACATTCGAACGATTACGAATTATTATACCTTTAGTGACCAAATGTTTATAAGTTTCTAAAGGATTTTTAAACTTCGCTAAGATAAAATTAGCATCAGTTGAGTAAACCTTTACAACCTCTTTTAAGTTCGATAATTCTTGTTCTAAAAGTGTTCTTTCTGCTAAAATTTCTTGAATATAAGTATCTGTTTTTGCTTTATTATTTAATGCTTCTAAAGCAGTTTTTTGACTTAATTGATTAATATTATAAGGCGGTTTTACCTTATTTAGTAAATCAATAATTGGCTTAGAAGCGAATGCCATTCCTAAACGAATTCCAGCTAATCCCCACGCTTTGGAGAATGTTTGCATAATGACTAAATTTGGATAAGTTGTTATCCAATCAATACAACTTTTTTGATTCGCAAAATCTATATAAGCTTCATCTATCACAACTATTCCGTTGAATTGTTCTACTAATTTTCGCATCAATTCCACATCAAAACTATTTCCAGTAGGATTATTCGGCGAGCATAAAAACAATATTTTAGTATTGTCATTCGCTGCCGTTAATATCTCATCTACATTTGGTTGGAAATCAGTGGTAAGATTGACCGTATTTATTTTTATATCTGCTATTGATGCAGAAACTTTGTACATGCCATAAGTTGGCGGCAAAATCATAATTTCATCAATACGAGGCTC
>CAZEOC010000057.1:0-13616 GCA_964513525.1 uncultured Saprospiraceae bacterium
TTGACAAAAAATAAACTCGATATTAAAAACCCACTTAATTATGTCCAAGCACTTATATGAGGAAAGAATAGAATATTCAATTCTATTTGCTAAAGTGTCCGACAACTTTAAAATTCACTTATTCATCGAAAAAAGTCAACCTTCTGATACAAATTCCGTTACTTCGTGACAATATTTTGATATTTACAATATCGAAACTATTTATTAAAATTTCTATTTAAAATAAACCAAACAAATAGATAATAATTAGAAGTTCATAGTTAAAATAAGCCTATATGAAATATTTATTTACAATTACTTTATTAGCCATTTCTATACTTGGTTTTTCGCAAACCGCCAGTATAAAAGGGCAATTACAAAATGACAAAGAAGAAGCCGTAATGTTTGCCAATGTTGCTTTGATGGATACAATGGGAAACAAATTAGTGAAAGTTGAGATAAGTGATGAAAATGGAATTTTCCGATTGCAAAACCTTAATGCAGGTAATTATTACTTACAAGTAAGTTATATTGGATTAGGTGATTTGAAGAAAGATAATATCACTTTAAAAGCAGAAGAACAGTTAGATTTAGGGGTTTTGAGTTTTGCTCCTGCTGCAATAGAATTAACGGAAGCAGTTGTGAAAGCAGACCGAGTTATGGTCGAAGTAAAAGCGGATAGAACTGTTTTTAATGTAGATGGAACGATTAATAGTACAGGAAGTGATGCAATAGAATTGATGCGAAAAGCACCTGGTGTAACCGTTGATAATAACGATAATATTAGTGTTTTGGGTCGTTCTGGTGTTTTGTTATATGTTGATGGAAAACGCTTACCGCTTTCTGGTGATGATTTAACAAATTACCTAAGAAGTTTACCTGCTGATCAAATTGATAAAATCGATATAATCACTAATCCAGGGGCAAGATATGAAGCAGAAGGAAATGCAGGTATTATTGATATTCGTTTGAAAAAAGATAAATCTATTGGTGCGAACGGTTCTGTTAGAGGAACATTCAGTCAAGGTCGATATTCACAACAAAATCTAAATTTCACTGGAAATTATCGTAATAAGAAAATGAATGTATTTGCGACTGCTGGTGTCGGCTCTGCAACACGTTTTAATGAAATGACTTTCCAGAGTTATCAAGGTGGTTTATTTTTAGATGAGCCTAGCAATAATAGTATCAGTTCAAACGAGAATTATAATTATCGTTTGGGTACGGACTTCTTTATTAATAAAAAAAATACGATTGGTTTTTTAATAAGTGGTGGACAAGGAAGTGATAATACTGATGGATACAATGAAATTGCAATTTCACAAATAAATCAAAGTGTTGATAGTGTTTTGGTAACAAATAGTGAAGGAAATTCTGGTAATAGTAGAAATACTTTCAATATTAATTATCGTTTTGAAGATCGTAAAAAAGGACAAAGTTTGAATATAGATTTGGATTATGGAATCTACAATAATGATAATAATAGATACATTCCTAATCAATATTATAATCCAAATAAAACGATTTTATTTTCAGAAGTAAATAATAATATTTCAACGAATACTGATATTAATATTTACACTGGAAAGATTGATTATGAAGCTAATTTATTAGGTGGTAAAATCGGTGTAGGCAGTAAAATAAGTAAGGTTGTTTCTGATAATATGTTTATATTTTCTGACGAAATCAATAATCAATTAGTACAAAATGATAGGTCTTCTAACGATTTTTTATACGATGAAACCGTCTATGCAGCTTACACGAATTTCAATAGAAAAATCAATGATAAACTAAGTTTTTCAGCTGGTGTAAGAACAGAATATACAGATGCTCAAGGAAATTTGACTGCTTATGTAGATTCACTTTCAGAAGATCCTGTTGATTTAGAATATCTTCGATTCTTTCCAAGTGCTGGTTTATCTTGGCAAATCAAACCAATGCATAGTTTGAACTTCAATTATGGACGAAGAATAAATAGACCAGATTATAACGTATTAAATCCATTTAATAATCGCTTAAGTGAATTATCTTATCAAAAGGGAAATCCACGTTTGAATCCTGAAATTGTGAATAATTTAGAGGTTGGTTATACCATGAATTATCGTTATAATTTCAAAATTGCTTATAGTAAAACTACCGATCAAATTACAAGATTACTTGCACCAGATGAAACAGATCCTCGAGCAGGTTTCATAACTTGGGCAAATTTGGCGGAGCAAACCGTTATTAGTGGAAATATTTCGGCACCAATGCAATTTGCAAAATTCTGGAGTGCTTATTTCAATATCAGCGGTTCTTATATTGATAATCAAGCAGATTACGGAGATGGAGCTATTGTTGATGTTCAAGCTTTCACTTATAGTTTTTATACGCAACAAACTTTTGATTTACCTTGGAAATTAAAAGGAGAAATCTCAGGTTATTATAGTGGTCCAGGTGTTTGGGGCGGCGTTTTTAGATATGAACCAAACTGGAGTTTAAATTTAGGTTTACAACGTAAATTTTTAGATGATAAATTAAATGTTCGTTTAAGTGCAAATGATTTATTTTATCAAACTGGTTGGAATGGAGAATCTGAATTTAATGGTTTGATTTCAAGTGGTACCGGACAATGGGATAGTCGAAGAGCAGCCATTTCTATTGGTTACAATTTCGGAAATCAAAACGTAAAATCTCGTAAACGTAAAACTGGTTTAGAAGAAGAAGCGGATAGAGTGAAATAATTACTGGTTACTGGTTACTGGTTACTAAAAATTAAAAAAGGTATCAAAAACTCTTGTTTTTTGATACCTTTTTAATAATTTTCTGTGTTAGAAATCCAGTCTATCTATATTAGATTAAATATTTAATTTTAGGAAAACATTCACTTAAATCATCAAACTATATATTCATGAAGCATTTTGAAAAATTAAACGAAGATTTTAAAACAAATTTCTTAAATTCGAAAGAAGAAAAACTAACTAATTTATTAGTAAAATTCATCTCAGAAGATGCACAAAAACTTATCTCAAATCCTGAGCAATTAAGCGTTTTTGCTTTTGAATTTGATACACCTTTTGGTTTTTCTTATGTTGGTTATCCCGAGTCTTCAATTGTTTCACAAAAATATTGGTTAGACACGATTATTATTAGTATTGAAGAAGAGGAAGATTTAGAAACTATTGAAACTATTTTTGAAAGAAACGAGTATTTTTCAGATGATGAGGTTTGGGAACATCAACCATCTGGATATTATATCGAAGAATGGGATTTTTTCAAAACAATGGAGTTAGAATTATTCAAAAATGCATGGCAAAAAGCAAAAACAAAAACACAATCTAATTACAGATGTTTTTTTTATGAACATGATGTTTATAGTGGCATTGATGCAGATACTGGAAAAAAAGCCTCGGCTGATGATGTAATTGATATTCTAAATAAGGAAAATTTTAAATATACGATACTAAAGTAAAATAGCTTTTAGTTTGTTCCCTTAACGAACATTTCTTAATTTCCCATCTAATTTAAAAATGCTACGATTTATCTCTCCTTATTAATACGTAAAATCTTTACGCACTTTTAGAAACTAAAATAAAACAAATTATGAAAATGAACCTTCGATTCACGATGGTTTTGATGCTATTTTGTATAGGAAACATCTATGCACAGCAACAAAATCTACCTAAAAATTACGATTTGAAAATTGGTTTATCGCCTTATCTTTTAGAAGCTAATTTCAATGAAAATTTAATTATTCAAAAAACAATATTTGATAATCAATATTTCAAGATTATTCAATTTGATGAACATCCAACTGAAAGTCAAAAAGTAGCACTTTCAAATTCAGGTGTAAAATTGATTGCTTATTTGCCGAATTACGCTTGGTTAGCAAGTTTTGACGGAAATTATAATACTTCTAATTTGAACGCTTATAATGTTCGAGCGATAATTGATGTTCCCAAAGAATATAAATTATCAAAAGCATTGCAATTAGAAGATTATCCAAATCATATATTAGATGGTGATAATGTAAAACTCAATGTCACTTTTTTCAATACGGTAAAACCTGAAAAAATCAATACAGATTTGATTGCAAAAGAGTATCAAATTATTGAAGCTAATGGTTTCTCTTATATAAAAGAAATCTTAGTTCCTATTAATAAAATAAACGATTTTGCGGCATTACCATATGTTCAATATATTGAGCCGATTGCACCAGAACCAACTTTTGACGGCGGTTTTGTAGAAGATAGAAACAACGAAAGAGCAAATTATTTGGCTTCTGAACAAGTTGGCGGTTTGCATTATGATGGAACAGGAATTACACTTGCCGTTTTGGAAAGTGGAACGGTTGACCCAACTTATGCAAATGATTTCAAAGGTAGATATGATAATAGTTTAGATAATGGAGCGGCAACTGGAAGTCATAAAACTGGAGTTGCACGAAGAATGGCTGCTTATGGAAATGATGATCCTATTTATCAAGGAATGGCGTTTGGTTCAGATGTTATTTCTACTACTGGGAATTTTGCTACTTTGGTAAATAGTACTTCTGCCATTGCTGTAAATAATTCTTATGGTTATGGTTGTTCTATTAGTAATTATGGATATTGGGGAAACTATAATGATGATTTAATCTACAATAATCCAACTTTTATGATTGCTTATTCTGCTGGAAATATCCAAACTACAGATTGTGGATATGGTGCAGGAGCAGGTTGGGGAACAACAACTGGTGACCATAAACAAGCAAAAAATGTAATTGCTGTTGGAGCGGTCTTAACGAATGACGATTTAGCAAGTTTTAGTTCTTGGGGTCCAGCACCAGATGGAAGAATTAAACCCGATATGTGTGCAGTTGGGCCAGGCGGAACTTCTTATGCCTGTCCAAATGTTGTAGGTGGATTTGGTCAATTGTATCATGCTTATAATTCAATAAATGGTTCATTACCAAATTCAGGATTAATCAAAGGTATTCTACAAAATACAGCAGAGGATTTAGGAAATCCAGGACCTGATTTTAAATATGGTTATGGTCGTATTAATATGCGTCGTGCATATGAAGTGATTGCAAATAATACGATTATTACAGATGATGTAGCTAATGGTGCAACAGATACGCACACATTAAATATTCCAGCGGGTACAGCGCAAGTGAGAATCATGTTGTATTGGATGGATTATGAGGGAACTTCTGGTTCTTCTGTAGCTTTAATCAATGATTTGAATTTAACCGTAACCGACCCAAGTTTAACCGTTTTCAATCCTTGGGTTTTAGACCATACTATCAATGCGACTAACTTAGATGCTGATGCCACTCGTGGAGTTGATGCACTAAATAATATGGAACAAGTAACAATTGATAATCCATCGTCTGGAAATTATACAATTACAGTCAATGGGAATTCTGTTCCGCAAGGACCTCAATCTTATTATATTATCTATGAATATTTAGAAGATGAAGTTACTTTGACTTATCCGATTGGAGGCGAATCAATGATTCCATCAGAAACGCAACGTATTTATTGGGATTCTTATGGCAATACTTCTGGAACATTTGACCTCTCCTACTCTACTGATAATGGTTCGACTTGGACTTCGATTGTAACTGGTTTATCTAACGATACTCGTTATTATGATTGGACAGTACCAAGTGTAATTACAGGAGAAGCTAAAGTCAAAGTGGAACGTGGAGCAGTTACAGACGAAAGTGCAGAAGGCTTTTCAATTATTGATATTCCAAATAACTTAATTGTAGTTTGGGCTTGTAGTAGTGATGTAAAGTTAGGTTGGGATGTTGTCGCTAATGCAACTGGTTATGAAATCTATAAATTAGGTACAGAATATATGACTTCTGTTGGCACAACAACAAGTACACATTATACAGTGAATGGTGTTAGTACCGTAGATAATGAATATTTTGCAGTTCGAGCTTTAGGAGCAAATAGTGCAAAAGGTCGTAGAACAAATTCAATAGAAAAAACACCAGGAGATGTAAATTGTGTTCCTTTAGAATTAGTAGGAAATGCCATTACTTCTCATCCTGGAGGATATTTTCCTGATTGTTATTCCCCTTTTGGTGATAATATTAGATTTCAATTCTTGAATAGTGGTACAAGTTCTATCACATCTGTATCTGTTAGTTATCAATTAGATGCAGGAAGTATTCAAACGGAAACCTTCAATGGAACGGTAGCATCTGGTGATTATGGTGAACAGACTTTCGGAAGTAGGATTTCAATTTTAACACCAGGAACATATACTCTAAAAGCGTGGGTAAGTCCAAGTGATACTGATGTTACGAATGATACGGCTACAAGTGAAATCACAATTTACAGTGGAGGAACGGCTGCTTATCCTTATACTCAAACTTTTGATAGCTGGACAGCTTGTTCTACTGCTTGGGGTTGTGATGTTGCTTGTACTTTGGAAGAGAATTGGTATAACGTTCCTAACTCTGTATCAAATGGTGACGAAGCCGACTGGCGAACAGATGCTAATGGAACAGGTTCAAGTAACACAGGTCCTTCAAGTGATCATACTTCTGGTAGTGGAAATTATTTATATTTTGAAGGAACATCATCCAGTGGTTCAGGTTGTGAAAGTGAAGTACATGGTTTAACACCTTGTATTGATTTATCTGCTGCAACTTATCCAAATTTATCATTTTGGTATCATGCGTACGGTGGAAGTATCGGTAAATTACATGTAGATGCTTTAGTTGATGGTATATGGATTGAAGACGTTGTTACACCAATTGAAGGAGAAAAAGGTGATGCTTGGTACGAACATTCAGCAAGTTTAACAACTTATGCTGGAAAAACTATTATCATAAGATTCAGATATCTTGGTGGAAGTGGATTCACAAATGATATGGCAATTGATGACATAGAAATTAAAGAACGTCCACCAGTAGAAGTTGAAGGAAAACAAATCACTTCTCATACGAGTGGATATTATCCTGATTGTTATGATGATTATGGTACAACTGTAGAATTTGAATTTGAAAATTTTGGTTCAGATCCTTTATCCTCTGCAACTATGAAATATCAATTAAACTCTGGAGCGATTGTATCAGAAGCATTTAGTGGAAATGTAGCTTCGGGAGATTTTTATACTTATAGTTTCACGACACCAATTGATTTAACAAGTTTAACAACAGGTACACATACTTTAACTGCTTGGATTGAAGCGACGGGCGATGTAGATTTAACGAATAACGATGCTGTAACTACTTTTGAACTTTACGCAAGTGGAACAGGAACCTATCCTTTTGCTGAAACTTTTGATAGTTGGACAAATTGTTCGGTATCATCAAACTGTAATACAACAACTTGTGCGGTTTCTAACAATTGGTATAATGTACCTTATGATACAGATAAAGGTGATGCCACGGATTGGAGAACGTATTCGGGAAGTACACCGACTGGAGGAAGTTATGCCACAGGTCCTTCTGATGATCATAACGGAGGTGGAAAATATTTATATACAGAATCATCAACTGGAAATGGAACTTGTCAAGGTGCAGAAACTTTTTTATTAACACCTTGTATTGATTTATCTACTGCAACAAAACCAGAACTTTCTTTTTGGTATCACTTATATGGTTCAAACTCTGGAACTATTTCAGTTGATATTTTAGATGCTGGCGTTTGGACTGAGATATTTACTATATCAGGGGAACAAGGAAATGCATGGATAGAAGGAACAGCTAATTTAATTCCTTATATTGGAGGAACTGTGGTATTAAGATTTAGAGGTTTAGTAGGTAATGGATTCCAAGGTGATATGGCAATCGACGATATTACTATTGATGAAAATCCAGCTTTACCAGTAGAACTAATCAGTTTTACAGCAGAAGCTGTAGATAACGATTTTATACAATTAAACTGGGAAACTGCATCAGAAGAAAATAATCTTGGTTTTGATGTTTTACGTAGTAAAGATGGAGTAAATTTTGAAAAAATTGGATTCATCGAAGGTCAAGGAACAACATTAGAAACTACTAATTATACTTTTGATGATACAAATGTAGAAGGTGGAATTTGGTATTATTACCAACTGAAACAAATAGATTTTGATGGACAATTTGAGTTAACGGATATTGTTAGTGCAAGTTTGAAAGCAGTTGATAAATTAGCGATTAGTGAACCTTTCCCTAATCCAACAAATCAATCTGCAAGTATCGACATAAATACTTCTACGGTTGCTAATTTCGACATTTTGGTGTATAACCAATTAGGACAAATTATTGAACAACAGCAGTTAAATACGAATAATACAGAAAATAGAATTGATTTCAACACCTCAAATTGGTCGGAAGGAGTTTATTTTATAGTCATTAAAAATGATACATTTAGAACAACGAAAAAATTAGTTGTTCAGAAGTAATCAGTATATTTTATACAATTATTCAAGCATCAATGGTGAAAATCATTGATGCTTTTTTGTTTTAGTAAAATATTTCGCTTACATTTAACTAATCTTTTAGTTAAAACTATTCTGTATCATGAAAAAAAATATTTTAATCCTATTTGGACTTTTATTAATCGCCTTTAATTGTCACGCAGAAGATACCACTTCTATTAATAAAGAAACTTACCGATTAGAAATTCAAACGGCATCAAGAGATTCCTTTTCCTATTATAATTTTGAGAAATTGGAAAACGAAGAAGTTCGCCAATTTCATTCGAGAGGTCGTTTATTGAACATCGTCAAATATTGGCTGGAATATCTTGAAGTCGAACCATTAACTTATGAATTAAAAGGATTACCTGCCGATACTCGATTGATTTTCTATCCTAATTCTCCGCCGAAAACGATTCCTTTTTATAACAAAACTTACGAAGTCACTTTAACAAACAAGGAAAATACAGACGCTAAAGAGAATAATCGACTTGCTTTTGAAGAGTTTTTAACGACGATGGGTTTGAAATATACGAAGCGTAGAAAAGTCGTGTATTATTGGGAAGTAGAAATAGTTGATAAAAATTCTGATGCAATTGCTCAAGCTCAAGATGAGTTTTGGAAACGAACAGATTATGAAGATTTCATTTATTACGAACGAATTGACTTGAATAGAATTGCTGATTTATTGGGTAGAAAGTTAGATAATCTTGTAAAACCAATAAACTATAAAAAGCTAAAATTTAATATAAAAATGCCTGCTTCAAACGATTTCCTCGATTTGAAATATGCCATGATTGAACACGGTTTAGAATTAAGAGAAGTATCTAAAGAAGTAGATTTTCTGGAAATTGATTTTAATTCTTTTTAAGGTGAATAGTTATTATTCAGCATCATGAAACTCATCCCAACCTCTCTCAAAAAAGAAGGGTTATAACCTCAACTTAATGCAAATTGCGAAGCTGAGTATTACTTCCGACTTTTTAGAGAGAAGGATTTGGAATGAGTTTAAACGTAAAAATTAGACAGGATAAAAAGGATTTTTCATAAAGTAAAAATCTAAATTTTTAGGATATAGTCATAAAGCATTCGGTTTATCTTGTACATCCTTTCTAAAATCGCTGATTAATACAAAAATCAATATTGTTACTTCATTTACAATTAAAACACAGTATATAAAATGTCCAAATATTCAATTATTCTATTTATCGCTGTATTAATAACCTTGAATTCGCAAGTATTTGCTGGCGATACGACAAGGATTGAAACTAATGATTTCACTTTAGAAGTCCAAAAAACCTATGTTGATGTGAAGCCATTTTTCAATACAAAAACTGCTATGAATCATCAGGTAATGAGCTTTCACTTTAGGGGAACAGTGATGGATATTATAGAACGTTGGATTCTTGCAATGGAAATGGAACCAATAGAATTCAAAATAGATGGTAGTCGATATAAATATAGATTGAGAAATTTTGAAGATAGCACTTTGATTTTTAATCAGGTTTTCGAGATTGTTATGACGAGTAAAGAAAATACCGCTGTTACTTTAGATTATAAACTGATACAAAGAGCAGCTTTTGAAGCTTTTATTGACTTGACGGAAATTGAATTAAAAAAGGAAAAAGAAGAAAAAACCTTTTGGGAATTAAGACTAATCGAGGAGAATACAATCTCACTTTCCAATGATCAAAATCAATTTTGGAAACGCTCTGCCTTGGAAGATTATATTTATTATGAACGAATTCATATTGGAAGAATTGCGGATTTATTGGGTAGAAAATTAGATAGTTTCGTTCGTCCGATTCCGAATTATTCGCCTAAATATGATATAAAAATGCCTTATTCAGATGATTTTTTTGATTTAAAATATGCAATGATTGAGCATGGTTTCGAACTCAGTGAAACGACTCAAGAAATTGAAGTCTGGACAATTAAAATTTGAGTTCAATTTGTAAAAGTTTAAAGTTTTGTACTTTTCTATTCGGGAGATACTGAATAAATTTCATTGTTTTTCAAACAATGAAACTTTTCAGTAGGACGGACTTTTTTTGAGGATTTTGGTAGTTAAGATAAAGAAAGAAACCCCGTTTATTACTCGAATGTTCGAACTTAAACCTGACGGGTTTTCAAAATCCGTCAGGTTTTTGCTCACAAAAAACTAATCCAAAACCACAATCTTCCGATAAAAAACTAATAATTCTGTATCAATTCTAAACCAATATACACCACCTGTTAAGGTAGAAATATCAATCAATACTTCATTTTGTCCATCAGATGGAATCGCTTCTAAAACAACTTTGCCCATCATATCAATCGCATCTACAGAATACCAAGTCATATAGGTTGGAATCCGTAAAGTGATGAAATTGGTCGCAACGGGATTTGGATATAAAAACAATCCGCCTTCGATACCAAAACTGTACGGTTGTGATGCCGCAGTTTCTCCACAAACATTATTAGAAATCACGGTATAAATCCCACTTTCTGCTGGAATAATGGCGTTTTGTGTCGCATTTTCGATAGCTGCATTATTCAAAAACCATTGATTATTTGTCGCATTTGAACTCACTAATGAATCGCCAACTAAGCTAATTTGTGGTGTTAAAAACGGACGTTCTATCGTAACTGTTTTTGAAATGGTATTTCCATTACCACATTCATTTGATGGAAAAACGGATAAAATACCTGTTCCTTCTCCGTTCCAATTGACAATCGAACTATTCCCTAATGTCGCTAAATTTCCATTTTGTGATAATTGCCAATTGTAATCAATATCCGCTTGATTCTCTACATTATAAAATACTTCTGAATTAATACAAACCAAAGTATCTCCAGAAATATCGCCCGTCAAAGTCGGAATATCATTGACATTAATACTAATCGTCTGTGGATTTCCTGTTCCACATTGATTACTTGTCGTTACTGTCAAATCGTGTGTTCCTGTGTTTTGCCAAGTTACGGTGGCAATATTATTATTCGTCGTTAAACTTCCGCCAGAAGCTAAATTCCAAGTATAAGTTATATTTGAATTTGCCGTTACATCGTAGTTTTCAATGGCATTCGCACAAGCCAAAGTTTCGCCAGAAATCATTGATGGCGTTTGAGGAACCGTTTGCACTTGTACGCTCAAATCCGTCGTTGTACCGATGCCACAAAGATTACTTGGCGTAATGCTAATCGTATGCGTTCCTTCGGTCAGCCAATTGATAGAAATTGTATCACCAAAAACGGATAAATTCCCACCAGAACTCAAAGACCAATTATAGTTTTCGCCAGCTATAGCCGAAATCGAATACGTTTCAGAACCTAAACAAACATCATTATTACCAGAAATCTGCGCAATCGGATTTGGAATCGTATTGACATTAACATTAATAATTTGAGCTTGTCCGTTGCCACAATTATTTGATGGTGTAACGGTAAGCGTGTGATTTCCTGCGGTCATCCAATTCACGGTTGCATTATTATTCACTGCGTTTATCGTTCCGCCGCCACTCAATTGCCAATTATAAGTCACGCCAGATTGAAGATTAACACTGTATAATTCGCTGCCCAAACAAACCAAAGTATCACCCAAAGTCAGTTGCGGTTGCGTCGGTACATCATTTACGGTCACGGATAAAGTTCGTGGAATACTCGCGCCACATTGAGTATTTGCAATTACTGTAATCGTGTATGTTCCTGCCGAATTCCAATTGACGGTTGCATTATTCCCAGTTCCTGAAATCGTTCCGCCACCATTTAATGACCAACTATAAGTTACATTTGGTTGATTCGTTACGGTGTACGTTTCTGCACCATTACAAACGGAAGTATTCCCAACAATTACACTCGGTTGCGTTGGCGTTTCGATAACTGTAATTGTTTTTGTAATCGTATTTCCGTTACCGCAATCATTGCTTGTCGCAACGCTTAAAGTGTACGAACCAGCTGTCGTCCAGTTGATAGTCGATGTATTTCCTAATGCGACGATTGAACCGCCGCCGCTTAATTGCCAATTGAAATTTGTACCGTTTTCGTTCGTCACCGAATAGGTTTTAATTCCTTGACAAACTACTGTATCACCGAAAATTTGCGTCAAGGTTTGCGGAACTGTTCTAACTTGAACGTTTTGATTTTCTGTTGGAGAAACACCACAAATATTTGCTGCTGAAACACTAATCATATGTGTTCCTGCGGTTGTCCAAGTGATATTTGCTGTATCATTTTGAGTCGTTAGCGTTCCACCTGAATTTAGATTCCAAGTATAATTTTCATTATTATTCGTATTAATAATATAATTTTCATTACCAATACAAACCGTAGAATCACCCGTAATTTCAGGTTGATTTGGAACATCTAAAATTGTAATTGGTAAAGTCTGATTCGGACTCGAACCACAAATATTATTCGCAGAAACACTTAAATCTATTGTTCCTGTTGTTTGAAAATTCAAACTTGATTGATTGTTATTTGTCGTAATAGTCGCTCCAGAATTGTTCAAACTCCAGATGTAATTCACATTAGCAACTGAATTCACAGAATAATTATAATTAGATAAACAAACTGTTGCGTCACCTTGAATTGTCGCTGGTATTTGTGGAATCGTTAAAACATCAATGGACAAAATTCTTGCTGTTCCGTTTCCACAATCATTAGAAGGAATCGCTGAAAGTTGATACGTTCCAGGCGTTGTCCAAGTGATATTTGCTGCATTATTCGCTTGTGTTAATATTCCGCCACCAGACAAAGTCCAAGTATAATTGACATCATTTTCAGCAGGAACGAAATAGGAATTTTGCCCTAAACAAACCACAGAATCTCCTTGAATATTTTGCGGTTGAGTCGGTAAATCTTCGACTTCTACTGTAATGGCATTATTACAACCATCAGAAGTCGTAACGGCTAAAGTATGAAAACCTGAATTCGTCCAATCGACAAAAACCGCATTATTTAAAGTCGTTAAATTTCCGCCACTCGATAGCGACCAAGTATAATTAAACCCGTTAATACTCGGAACAGAATAATTTTCAATCCCTAAACAAACTTCATTATCTCCAGTTACGCCCGTTATACCCGAATTTGTATTTGTTACTACAATAATTTTAGAAAGTGCTTGACCAGAACCACAACTATTCGACGGAGAAACCGTCAAAGTATGCGTTCCTGGAGTTGTCCAATCTACTGAAACTTGATTTCCATTTGGCAATATCGTTCCGCCACCAGAAACAGTCCAAGCATAATTAACACCAGTTTGTGGTGTTGTCAAA
>CAZEOC010000058.1:0-1934 GCA_964513525.1 uncultured Saprospiraceae bacterium
CGCGCCATCTCGCGCCAGCGCGCGCCATCTCGCGCCAGCGCGCGCCATCTCGCGCCAGCGCGCGCGGGGCGGGCGGCGGCAAATGATCGTGAAAATGAAAATGGAGAATTCAACGATCGTGGTGTGTGAAGTGGTGTGTGAATTCCCCGACAGCTGCTTTTTCGGCAACGTCGTGCGTGTGTACGAAGCGAGAGCAGCGATGAATGTCTTGTGGAAAAGTACAATCGATTTTCAAATCAAAACTTAAATGTAAAATTTGAAATAATTGATGCAGGCAACTCGAAAGTTCCCACACTCTTAACCAGAAGAGATGATTGGAATATCAATTTTGGGAACTCCTCAACTACCTGTTAAAATTCAAGACAGGTCTTTTAGAAAAAATTACATATTTAAAATGATGAAGCATTAATAACAATCGTTATTAAGTGAGTCTTCATACAGTTTAACTGAGTTTAACAAGATATTAGGACGATTCGGCAAATCGTTTGCCTATCTTTTTATATACAAAATCATTATTTAATGATTTAAAATTTTAATAATTTGCGTATTTTTTGTATATTTATATTCAAATTAATTACAAAATGGAAATTTTGATTTCATCAATAAATTATAATTTTTGAACTTGAAATTTTCGCAATAACTAAATCATGATGACGAATAAAAATAGTAACATCACAGAAAACAGAGTTATTTTGACTTCAAATGGTTTACCATACGAAGGTATTGCACCACATCAAATTTCATTAACGGGAGGGGAAATTCCTGTTGAGTTTCGTGTCAATACTGAAATGAATTAATTGATAGAAAAGTTACTCAACTTTATTGAGTAACATAAGATATAAAGGAGGTACAATTTTAAGCCACATCTATTTGATGTGGCTTTTTGTTTTTAATAAAAAAGCGAGAACTGATTATCAGTTCTCGCTTTCCAATTTATACCTTGACATTCAATTAAGTACTTAGATAATTGTGTTCAGGTACTTATTATTTTTGACCTTTTTTAGGTTTAGGCATATTTTTAAATTCTGTCTCAGTAATAAATCCATCATTATCTGTATCTACTTTATCAAAATTATTTTTCAAACGCCCTTTTACTTCTTCTTTTGATAATAATCCGTCATTATTTGCATCCATTTCTTTCAATAAATCTGCAAATTGTGGTTTTGCTTTACCTTTTCCGCCTTGAGGTCTTTGTCCATTTTGCGGTCTTTGTCCACGTTCTGGACGTTCCGTTCTTTCTGGTTGTTCTTCCGCTGTTGTTTCTGTAGTTTTAGCAGTACAAGCCGCTAATGAAAAAATTAGTACGCTCGCAATAATTAAATTCGAAATTTTAATTTTCATTATTAGTTTAGATTTTTACGTTATTAATGAGTCTTTGACGTATCCAATTTTATAAACTTGTATATTTTTAGATTAAGAAGGTGTTAATTTTCATAGAATAGATTAAGGAAGTATTCTAATGCATCGAAATTAAAACTAATAAATAGTTACCTTTGTTATTAGTTATAAAAATGTAAAAGACAAAGTCAACAATATCGAGGAAAATTAATCTTTTAGTTTAAACTAAACTATTGATTATTAGAATCAAAAAAAATTATGAGTAATACAGTAAAAGTATCTTTTAGAGAGTTTTTGAATAGATTTGAGGAAGTTGAATTACCAATTTCGATTGGCACAGAAACACATATGGATTTTCACGCTACTATTAATCCAATGCCTGTACCAATGGTTGAAACATTTTTTATTGATACTGGAATCCTCAGCGAATTAGATGAGTTTACAGAGATTATTCCTGTAATGAAAATTCCAGCAACGAGTGATTTTCATGCCGTGATAAGTTGGAAAGCAGGACTTTTGGATTACGAATATTGGTTAATGACTTTTGATAAAGTTGGTAATTTCTTCGATGCAGCATTGTTTCATGTTTTCTTCGA
>CAZEOC010000058.1:1944-13507 GCA_964513525.1 uncultured Saprospiraceae bacterium
TAAAGTTGGTAATTTAATTGATAAATTAAGAATTGCAGGAACTAAAGTAATGGATAACCTGTTATTGCATGCAGTTGTTACAATTACCGAAGAATTAGAAGTTCACGTTATCGAAAATGGACGTGCGGCTGATGATGAAACCAATTTTGACCCAACAAGAAGTTTACGATATCAATTTCAACTCTTAGAGGACGGCTTTGTCCAAGAAGAAGAACCCGACACCTTATTATAAATACTGTTATATTGTTAAACTACTTTAGGTGTAATAATTGTAGTTTATTATTAAATCTAATCAATAGTAAAACCTCACAACAATATGACAAATGAAAAAATCTACAAAATTTTTTTTCATCAAAACAAAAATTAAAATTATTTTAAATGACTAAGAAATCAAAAAAAAGAAGATTAAACCCAAACGAACTCAGAAACAGAATTATCCAACTTTTTCGTAGAACACCTAAAAAACGCTACGACGCAAAACAATTACAATCCAAATTAAAAATAAAAAATCCTAAAGATTCAATTCAAGATGCTTTAAACAAATTAGCTGAAAAAGAAGCGATTGTTGAAGTACCAAGGTCAAAATTCAAATTAAATAAAAAAAGTAATAATAAACCAACAACAAAATCTACAGATACTGTAATTGGTAAAGTAGATATGACTCGTCATGGTGCAGCATATATTATTTGTGATGAATTAGATAGCGATGTTTATGTGAATCCAAAAAAATTGAATTATGCTTTAGATGGCGATACTGTTGAAGTTCGATATTATAAAAGAGAAGGAAAAACTCGCTACGATGGACAAGTTCTGAAAATTGTAGAAAGAAGTAAGGAATATTTTATTGGTACACTACGCCTTTCAAGAAGATTTGGCTTTGTTACGCCTGATAAGCAAAATATGTTTACAGATATTTTTGTGCCTTTAGATAGTATAAATGATGCTAAAGATGGCGAAAAAGTAGTTGTGAAAGTACTTAAATGGCAGACTGCAAAAATAAAAAGTCCAATTGGTACAATTACAGAAACGCTTGGTAAATCTGGAAGTAGCGATATAGAAATGAAATCTATTTTGATTCAGAATGGATTTGAATTATCGTTTCCACCAGAAGTAATGGAAGAAGCGAACGCTTTACCAGAACGTATTTCTATGGATGAAATTTCTAAACGTAGAGATTTCAGGAAAACACTGACTTTCACAATTGACCCAGACACAGCAAAGGACTTTGATGATGCTTTATCTATTGAATATTTTGATGATGGAAGTTATGATGTTGGTGTTCATATTGCAGATGTTTCACATTATGTAAAAGAAGGTTCTGAATTGGACAAAGAGGCTTATAAACGTTCTACTTCCGTCTATTTGGTAGATAGAGTTTTGCCGATGTTACCTGAAAAGATATCTAATGTCTTGTGTTCTTTACGACCTAATGAAGATAAATTGACTTTTTCGGCTGTCTTTACTTTTAATAAAAAAGATAAAATCATTAGTGAATGGTTCGGAAAAGGAATAATTCACTCGGATAGAAGATTCACTTATGGTGAAGCTCAAGATATTATTGAAAAAGGAGAAGGAGAATTAGCGAAAGAACTTATTCAATTAAATGAATTATCTAAAAAACTTAGAGCGAAACGTTTCAAAGAAGGTTCTGTGGATTTTGGTTCGCCTGAAGTCAAATTCGTTTTGGATGATGAAGGAACACCAGTTTCAGTTTATGTAAAAGAACGAAAAGATTCTAATATGTTGATTGAGGATTTCATGTTATTAGCTAATCGCCGTTCTGCGGCTAAGATTGGAAAACAAGAAAATCCAGTTCCTTTTGTATATCGAGTTCATGATTTACCTAATTTAGAAAAAGTAGCTGATTTTATACGTTTTGCACAAGCAATGAATTATAATATTAATATTCATCAAACAGAACAAATTGCTGGTGTTTATACGCAAATGATAAAAGATGCTCAAGAACGTCCTGAATTGAAAATTTTAGAACCTTTGGCGATTAGAACGATGTCTAAAGCAGTTTATAGTACTGACAATGTTGGGCATTATGGTTTAGGATTTGAATATTATACACACTTTACTTCTCCGATTCGTAGATATTCAGATGTATTAGTACATCGAATCTTTGAGAAGAATTTGCAAGGAACTTACCGAGTAAAAAAAGAGGAATTAGAAGCACAATGTCGTCATATTTCAGCACAAGAACGTCAAGCAACTGATGCAGAACGTCAATCTGTAAAGTATAAACAAGTAGAGTTTATGACCAAACGAATTGGTGAGACTTTCACAGGTGTTGTTTCAGGTATGATAGATAAAGGTTTCTTTGTAGAACTTTTGGACAACTACTGTGAAGGTATGGTTACTTTTAATAATATGCCGGAATCTTATTTATTAGATGAAAGTCGCTTATTTGCAATTGGAAAAGCAACTGGAAATAAGATAAAAATGGGCGACCAAATTGTTGTTCGTATCATCAATGCAGATTTACATAAACGAAATATTGATATGGAATTTGTAAGTGAGGTTGGATAAAATTAGATTTTTATTAATAAATTATAAATCAAAGTTTTTAATTTCTTAATTGTTAATAATAAAATATTATTAAGTTAAAAATCTAATTAATCATAAATTTCAATATTGTATTTGAATTGAGATTTTCTAAATTATAGACTTATTCTATTTTTTGGAACAAATTAACATAATACATATATACATAATTTTGATTATCAAGCCTTATCTATTTTGGCTTTCATTTTGGCTATGTTATAATTATAATAACGTATTAAATCTTAAATAATTAATAATTTATTATTTAAGATTTTGATTAAAACTGTTGTTAATATTAATCACTGCTTTTTTCAAAAATATTAATTAAAAATATTTTACAACATAAAAATCTGAAAATAAAAGAGTTAAGCATGCTCATTTTTATATAAAAAATTGTAATTTTACGCCGCAAAAGAATTTTGAGTAAGAAATTAATCTATTGTTAAAATTTTCTTCTTGAAGTAGCGTTAAAATTAAGAATCTTGTTGAAATTCAATTTAAACAAGAAAAATTATAAAAAATTTATAAACATAATTCCTCTCTTCTAATAAATAAAGTCAGGAATCATACTATAAAAAATAAAAGACACTCAAAATTATTGAGTCGATATAAAGATATTAAAGATTAGTTTTATTGGGAATTGTTTATTATTAGCCCGACCGATCATCTCTCGGCGGGCTATTTTTTATGTCTTTAAAAGAAGGATTAATCTGCTTTCCGCAATATTTTTGCAGGTGATAGACCTTGCGTCAATCTTGAAACCAAAATAATCATCAATAAGCCAGAAACCATTGCTAAAGTTCTAAACGGAAACAAAACAACACCATCTTCTATCATTGGATAAGGAATAATTGTTGGAATATTCAAAGCAGGTTCACCTCCACCAAATCTTAATACAAAAGCTACTGTGAAACCAATTGCTGAACCATAAACATTTGCTTTTTTATCAAATAATGCTGCTACTAATTGTGGAAATAAAATACAATAGACAAAATCACTACACAAAAACCATAATGCATAAATACTTTTGACTTGTAAAGCAATCAAAGTGGCTGCAATTCCAATTATCCAAATACAACCTTTGATGACTTTTGATAAATTTTCAGAAGTAACATTAGGTTTTAATAACGGACGATAAACATTCCAACTTGCCATCGAAGAAGCTGATAAAATTGAAGAATCTACAGATGACATTACGGCTGCTGCAATTGCGCCTAAACCAATTGTCGCAACCCAAGGATTCGTCAGATATCGCATCACATAAGGTAAAGTTACTGCATAAGGTGCTTCTTCTGAACCCAAAGCAGGCACTCCAATACTTGTCCAATCTGCTGCATTTCCTATCATTCCAATTAACATCGCAGGAATCGCTGCAAGAATACAAACAACTCCAGCAACAATAGACAAACGAACCGCAATTTTAGCTGTTCGAGCAGATAAAACTCGTTGGAAATAAACTTGCCAAGCAATGCCACCAAAAACCAATAACAAAGCATAATCCCACCAATTGTAATAATAATTCCCCAATACTTCTTTACTTGGAATGAATGAAGCCAAATCACCAACATTTTCATTATAAACTGCAAAAACATTATCCCATCCGCCAACAGTGTTTGATGCAAAAGGCAAAACTAAAATCAATCCTATCATCAATAAAGTCATCTGAACTATATCAGTCAAAGCAACTGCCCAAAGTCCACCTAAAGCAGTATAAGCAACCGCTACTGTTGCCGAAATGATAATCGAAGATGTGAAATCTAAACCTAAAACGGTAGAAAAAGTAGTTCCTAAAGCTGTTAAAATCGCAGAAGTCCAAAAGATTTCACCAGTCAATGCTGGTAAAAATAAAACGGCTGCCATTCGTTTTCCGAAACGTTGTTCCAAAGGATCAAGCATCGTTTTAAATTCAAATTCTCGCATTTTTCGAGCAAACAACAAGCCACCAATTATCAAACTCAAGGCATAACCCCAAGGTGCTTGAACCCACATCAAACCATAATCGGGATTGGCGGTATATTCTGCTGTTCCATTGATGAATCCGCCACCAACCCAAGTTGCTGACATTGTGAAAATCGCAACCCAAAGCGGAATGTTTCGTCCTGCTAACATAACATCTGTTACATTATCGTCTTTACGTAAATTAGCTGCATACGCACCATAATAGAAAATCATTGCATAGAAAACCATCATCGCTATATAGCCTGACCAGAAAACTTCAGCTTCTGTAAAATAGTGTACATAAATGCCAATAATCAATAATAAAGCAGACAAAATCGCAACTGGTATAATCGGTTTTTTCATGTATTTGGTGATTAGTGAATTGGTAATTCAAGTGAAAAGTTCACCTTGATTTTGTAAAAATAAGAATTATTTGATTGGTGAATAAAAATTATTGATTTTATGAATTATGATACATTCTAATAGGAATTGAAAAAGTTGAGTGTTTCTTCATTTGCAGAAAGTTCTTCAACTAAAATATTAGACAAACTTTAGATTCATTACTTATCGGTCGGTGAGTGTCTGTTTTGGCGAAAGCCATTTTTTACATTAAAAATCGTTTAAAACATAAGATTGAAAAATTTGCAATCATCTAATCCTTTCTCAAACTTGTTTATTACAAACAATTCTTTATTTTTGGCAGTGCTAAATTAAAATCAATTTTATAAATATATCGGACATTGTTAATTCACAATTGTTCATCATTAATTCAATGAAATGGAAGATCAAGAACCTATACAAAGCGGTAGAACTAAAGATGTAGTGAGAAGACATCGACCTGATACTGTAGAAAGAGTAGAACGCAACGGTAGCACTTACTTTGAGTTCTATTGTAAAAATGATATTGTATTACGTTTACACGTTTTGTCAGATACAATTATTCGTTTTAGATATGCTTTTGATGGCGATTTTGAACGAGATTTCTCTTATGCAATTGATAAGCGGTTTAAAGCCAAAATGGTCAATGTTTTTTTCGATGAGGAAACAGATAAGTATTTAATCACTACTGACAAGTTACGTTGTGAAATTATAAAAGAAGGTTTATTGGTAAATATTTACGATACTTTCGGAAATGTAATTTGTCAAGATGATACTGGATTCTATTTGAAAGAAAGTATTATGAAAGGGGTTTCTCGTTTAAAAATTACTAAAAAATCACCAAAAACGAAGCGTTATTTTGGTTTAGGTGATAAACCTGGTGATTTGCAAATGCGAGGGAAGGCTTATGAAAATTGGAATACGGATGCTTTCGGTTACGGTAAAGATTCCGATACTTTGTATCGTTCAATTCCTTTTTATTATGCTTTGAATGAAGGTCGTGCATATGGTATTTTCTTGGATAATTCTTATCGTACAAGATTTTCTTATGATAGACAAGATAATGGAATTAGTAGCTTTGAAGCTCATGGTGGAGAAATGAATTATTACTTCATTTATGGTCCAGAATTGTTACAGGTTTCTAATCAATATATGGATTTGACTGGAAAACCTGAGATTCCTGCAATGTGGACTTTAGGTTATCATCAATGTCGTTGGAGTTATTATCCTGAAAAAGTAATCCGAGATTTGGCGGATAATTTCCGTAAGCATGATATTCCTTGTGATGCAATATATTTTGATATTGATTATATGGATGAATATCGCTGTTTTACTTGGAATAAAAATCATTTTCCTGACCCTAAAGGTTTAATCGCTGATCTGAAAAAAGATGGTTTCAAATCAGTTGTGATGATTGATCCAGGTATCAAGGTTGATAAAGATTATCATGTTTATAAAGAAGGAATTGAGGAAAACGTATTTTGTCGTCGAGAAGATGGAAAATTGATGAAAGGTCCAGTTTGGCCGCCAGAATGTGTTTTTCCAGATTATACAAATCCAAAGGTTAGAAAATGGTGGGGTAAATTATATGAAGATTTATATTTAAGTGATGATGTTGATGGTTTTTGGAATGATATGAATGAACCAGCAGTATTTGAGGTAGAAAGTAAAACTTTCCCTGAATCTGTTCGACATGATTTTGATGGAAATCATTGTTCTCACAAGAAGGCACATAATATTTATGGTCAACAAATGTCAAGAGCAACTTTTGATGGTTTGCGGAAATTGCAGCCAACTAAACGACCTTTTGTATTAACAAGAGCAAGTTATTCTGGCGGACAACGTTATGCAGCTGCTTGGACAGGTGACAATACCGCAACTTGGGAACATTTACATATTGCCAATACTCAATGTCAACGAATGAGTATTTCTGGTTTCTCTTTTATCGGTTCTGATGTTGGTGGATTTGCGAATTATCCAAATGCAGAATTATTGACTCGTTGGTATCAATTAGCTGTTTTTCATCCACTTTATAGAGCACATTCTATTGGTTATAATTTAGATGGCGGAGCGACAATTGATGCGAAAGCAGTTGCGAAAATGAAAGAAAGTGGCATCGTTCCAGATCAAGAACCTTGGGCTTATGATGAACCTTATACTTCTATCATTCGAGAAGCAATTGAATTGCGATATCGTTTATTACCATATTTATATACTGCTTTTTATAATAATTCAATAACGGGCGAACCTGTTTTAAAGCCATTAATATTCTTCGCTCAAAATGATGAAAATACTTACGGAAGAGAAGAAGAATTTATTTTTGGTCGTCAAATTTTAGTTAGTCCAGTTTCTCAAGAAGGAATTGAAACCAAAGAAACTTATTTACCTGATGGCGATTGGTATGATTATAAAACCAATAACTTAATTGAAGGAGGACAAACTATTACTACGGAAACGCCAATGAATGCTATTCCAATGTATATCAAAGCAGGAACGGTTTTGCCGCTTTATCCTGTAATGCAGTTCACTGGAGAAAGGCCTGTCGATTTATTAACATTGAATGTTTATTATAAAAATGGTCGTGAAATAAGTGAATTATACGAAGATAGAGGCGAAGGTTTAGAATATCAAATGGGTAACTTTTCTTTGAAAACATATGAATTCAGGGCTAATGATAAAGGAATGATTTTGGAACAACGCAAGAGTGGTGAATTCAAAACAGCTTATCATGAAGCAAAATTGAATTTTGTTGGTTTTCCAGTTGAGGTAAAATCAATTGAAGTTGATGGTCAAATGATTGAAAATGATTTTACTATTAATGCGAATTTTAAAAAGATAGTAATCAGATTTTAAACGTCCTTTTTAACTCACCCCCAACCCCTCTCTTCAAAGAGAGGGGAACTTCAACTTTGTAATTTTTCTTGAATTGAAAATGAATAAACCTCTATCCAAAATATAATTTTAGTAATATATAAAAATTTGAAATTAGCTTAGTCGTGTAAATCCAGTTGAGATACAAATCCCCTCTTTTTTAAGAGAGGGGTTAGGGTGAGTTAAAACAACAAATATAATTATGAAAAAATACGACATCATTTCTGTTGGTGAATTATTAATAGATTTTATCAGCGAAAGCTATATAGAAGATTTCACAAAGCCGAGTAGTTTCGGGCAGTTTCAAGGCGGAAGTCCAGCAAATATGTGTTTGAATATGCACTTATTAGGTAGCAATACAAAATTTGTCGGCAGTGTAGGAAATGATGCAATGGGAAAGTTTCTAAGTCAGAAGATTAAAAACTATGGTATTAATTGCGATGATTTAGCTATTATTGAAAATATGCCTTCTACTTTAATTTTGGTTACTCGTTCAAAAACAACACCTGATTTTGAAGCTTATAGAATGGCGGATTGTCAAATTTCCATGGCACAATTAGCGGAAGTTAAAAATGCTAAAATCTTTCACACAACTTGTTTCGCATTAAGCAAAAATCCTGCTCAATCAAATATCATGGAAGCAGCTAAAATCGCTGCCGAAAATGGCGTTCAGTTAAGTATTGATGCAAATTATGCACAGAAAATATGGACTGATAGGAATGAAGCTCAAGCAATTGTAGCCCAATATTGTAGTTATGGTGCGATTGTAAAAGTTAGTGATGTAGATTGGACGAGATTATATCCTAATTTGTCGTTTGAACCTAAAGCTGTAGCGAATCATTTTCTAAATTTGGGTGCAAAAGAAGTTTGCGTTACAATGGGAGAAGATGGCAGTTATGTTGCGAATCAAACAGAAAATCATGAAGTTGGAATTTTGCCTATAAAAGTAGTTGATACAACTGGAGCTGGAGATGCTTTTTGGTCTGGTTATTTGACAGCTTTTTTAACTAAAAAGTCTTTAAAAGAACGAGCATTAGCAGGTCGTGCAATGGCTGCAATTAAAATTCAACATCTTGGTCCTTTGACAGAAAAAATAGATAAGAAGTTAATACTTGATACTTGATACTAAGTAAAATTTTTCTTTCATTTTTAATGTTCAAAAATCATATGGTTTTATGATTTTTTTGACTTCTTATATTGAATTTTCAAATGTCAAATAGATAAATTAAAAAACATGAACTCATCAGCAGAAAGTACCATTAAAAATCATGCTTTATTAGCAACTGGCGGTGGATTAATTCCAATTCCTGTAATTGATTTCATTGCTGTTTCTGGGATTCAGGCAGAATTAGTAAAAAAATTATGTGCTATTTATCATGTGGATTTTTATAAAAACCAAGGAAAATCAACAATTAGTGCTTTAGTCGGTACTTCATTCGCCAGCATAGGTTCATCATTAATAAAAGCGATTCCAGGTTTGGGTTCTGTTTTAGGTGGTGTTTCTATGTCGATTTTATCAGGTGCAACGACTTATGCAATCGGTCAAGTTTTCGCTCAACATTTTGAAGATGGTGGAACAATGGCAGATTTGGATACAGATGATTTCAAACGTTTTTATAACCAAAAAGTAGAAGAAGGAAAGAAATTAGTAAAGGATTGGAAAGATAATCAAGATAAAACATCTGCACAAAATGAACCTGTTTCGAATCCTCGACAAGAAAAGTTACAAACTAAATTGGCGGAAGTAAAGCAATTATTTGATAATGGAATTATTGATAAAGTAGAATATGACTCGATGAGAAAGAAATTATTCGATGATTATCTTGGATAGTTTTTTAATTAGGAATTAATAGCGACATTCCGATTTTTATCGGAAGGAATTAGGAAAAAAATTTATTTTGCTCTCAATTCCTAATTATTTTAAACTTGTTCATACCAATTTTGCCAAACTTTATCCATTTTGAATAAAATACCGAAAGTTAGAATAATTACCCAAATACTCATTAATACAGGTGTTAGCATCAATACTAAGAACTGACTAATTCCATATGTTATTTGATGAAAACCTGCTTCATAAATATGGTAATTACTAATCGGACAAGCAAATACAAATAATAAACTTGTTGCTAAAACTACTGCTAATCCAAATAGTCCAATTTTTTTCCAACATTTTCTTAATTGAACTTTACGTTCTTCTGTATCCAATTCTATTTCTGTAATATTGACTTCATTTTCATTACTATACTGGAAATCTGAATGAATTATGTCTGCGAATTCCGAATCAAAAAAGTTTAATTCTTCTAACTGTTCTTGACATTTAGAACAAATATGTAGATGTGTTTCAATATTGCTCTTTTCAATATCTGAAACTTCATTATCTAAATATTCCCACAATTTTTGCTCTTTAAAACACTTCATAATCATAGATTATCTTATACTAATAACTATTAAAATATGCTCAATTGCTTATTAAATTAGGACACAAAAATTATAGTGACGAAGAGGATTCATCATTCAAAAGGAAGAAAGATTTTTGTACTATAATTTTGCCCAAAAGTTATATCATTATTTATCAATAACTTATATTCCTTAATACATTATTAACAATACAATTGTTTAATATATAATAGGTTTTAATAATTCTAACATCAATTTTATTGATAATCAAAATTATTAATAAAATCGCTAAATGGTTATTATTCAGTCATTTATTAAGAAAATAAAAAGTTATTTTTAATTATTCTAAATTAGCAGCTATAAAAAAGACATTAAATCTTTTGCGGATTTTTCGGTACATTCTAACATTGGAATTAATCCAATTTCATCGTAGATTTTTATGGTATTATTAGGAATTTTTTCTTCAAAAAAGCTATCCTTTTCTGATTTACTTTTCATTAATAAGGTTGGAGTTTGTATCTCGTTTAATCTATTTGTCCTATTTTTAAAAGGCATTTTTGATAAAGCAGAAAGTGTTTTTCTATTTCCTTTTTTCAGTAATAATGCTTGTGATTGTTTTATAAAAGATTCGTCTAAGAAGTTTTTATCCACTGTCAATTTAGTAAACCTTTTCTTAACTCCTCGCTTTGTCCCTTTCCAACGTAATAAAAACCGACCAAATCCTTTTCTATTTTGAAATTTAAAAATAGAATTATCAATTTCGTTTGTGCCATAAGATGCATTTATTAAACACATTTTTAGGACTTTGTGTGGATGCAATAATGTGTATTGCCAAGCTAAATGCCCACCAAAACCACTTCCTACTATATGAAATTGTTCTAATCCCAAACCTAATGCAGCAGTTACTTTTTTGATAAAATAAACATATTCATCAAACTGCATTTTAAATTTAGGTGAACGTTCTGATAAACCAAAACCGGGTAAATCCACTCGAACTACTCGATATTTTTGCTTTAGAATTTCAGTCCAACTATCCCAAATATGCATTGAAGTTCCTGCATCATGTAATAATACAATTGCTGGACCTTCTCCTTCATCTTTACAATGAATTTCCATTTTATCAATCATGATAAATTTAGAAGCTTCATCTGAATATTGTTCCTTTACTTTTTCCGTTGCGAGGTCTAACTTAAACATAAATCAATTTCTTTAAACTTTCAAGAAAACAAATTTAGTAAAAAGTAAGGATAGAAATGTCTTGAAAAATTTATTCTTAGTAAAATAAAACCCGATGAGTTATAAATTACAAAGCAATTTTTCTCATCGGGCTTAATCAAAGCTATTTGTATTAAAAAATACAATAATATCTAAGAGCAGGTCTAAATTTCTATCGACTGAAAACCAATACTTTACGAACCTGACTTCAAAATAA